>CAMTIW010000040.1 GCA_947072665.1 uncultured Fusobacteriaceae bacterium
TTACGAAGCCCCCAACTTCAAAAATCATTAGATTTTAAGTGGAGGGTAGTTCACAAGCATATAATCTTCTAGAAAAAGATGGTTATATTATTAAAAAACAAGGTATTGGGATTTTCTTAAAAAATAAAGAATCATTATTTTATAATAATCCAACAGATGAACTTGTAGATAATTTTAAATATGGACAAAACAAAAATAATAAAATTATAAACTTTGTTAGTGGAACTCCTTCAGAGGAAATTTATCCTTTTAATAATTTTAAGGATATAATCACTAAAATATTAGAGAGAGATGGAGCCAAAATAATGTCTTATCATGCTACTCAAGGGTTTGAACCTCTTAGAAATCAATTAAAAAAAGAATTAGAGAATATAAATGTTCATGTCTCATCTTCTAACATTCAAATTACAGCAGGCTCTCAACAAGCACTTGATTTAATGTTAAAAACAATATTGACAAAAAGAAATAATAAAATAATAGTAGGTGATCCTACATATCATGGAGCTCTTAATACTTTCAAGAGCATTTGCAATATTTTTACTGTTCATATGGAAGAAGATGGATTTAATATGGAAGATTTAGAAAGAATTTTATCCACTGAAAAAATTTTATTCATTTATACTATGATGAATTTTAGTTGCCCTACTGGAGTATGTTGGAGTGAAGAAAAAAAAATAAAACTTATTGAATTATCTAAAAAATATAGTACTTATATTATTGAAGATGACTTTGCTTCTGAACTTTATTATGAAAATATTAATCAAAATTCTTTAAAATCATTAGATACTAATAACGAAATAGTAATTTATATAAAATCATACTCTAAAATTCTAATGCCTGGTCTTAGGATAGCTTTTATAGTACTACCCAATGAATTAGTTGATAAAGTTATCACAACAAAATTCACATCTGATATAGCCAATGGTGGATTAGAACAAAGATTTTTAAATGATTTCCTTAAAGAAAATCATTTAAAAAAACATATAGCAAAGTTAAAAATTATTTATAAAAATAGATACGAATTCCTTATAAAAGAACTCAATTTTATAAAAGAATTAAAACCAGTCTATGAAATTAAAGGTGGTTTTTATATTTGGATTGAATTATCATCTAAGTTTTCTCCAATTGATTTTTATTTAAAGTGTAAAGAAGATAACTTGCTATTGCTACAAGGCAATGTTTTTTATTTAAACAATGCTCAAACACCTTATTTTAGACTTAGTTTTGCTACTACAGATGAATCAGAAATCAAAGAAGGTATTAAAAGAATTAAAAAGATTTTAAAAAATTTATAACAAAAAGCTAAGTTGTATAATGAATTGTCCAAAAAGTTATCAAAAAAAGAAACTCATGATAAAATCTATATGCTGAGGAAAAACGCAAATTAAATGTCAGCGAAAAGAGATAAATCATGAATATATGAAACTGAAGATAAAAAAATTGAATTAGAAGTAAATTTAGAGAAAGAAACAGTATGGTTAACACAAAAACAAATGTCAGAGTTATTTGATAGGGATAGAACTGTTATAAGTAGACACATAAATAATATTTTTAAGGAAGAGGAACTAGAAAAAAAATGAAAAAAACAAAGTAAAAAGTTGTTTCAATTGCAAAAAACAATTGAAATTTTAAACAGAATGACAAATATTCAAAGAATAGAATTAGATGAAGCAAAAAGGTTATTAAATGTTGTATCTCAGTATAGCTATGCTCTAAAAATTTTAGATGACTATGATCATCAAACTCTTCAAACAGGAAGTGTAACTCTAGAAGAAGCTTATAATTTGTCCTATGAGGAATCCATGAAAATAATAAATTTTATGAAAGATGAATTATTTATAACAAAAAACATAAAAGGCTCAGATTGCTCTGAGCCTTTTTAAACCAATTACTTAGTTTTGATGTTTGAAGCTTGTGGTCCTTTTGGTCCTTGAGTTAAGTCGAAAGTTACTTCTTCTCCCTCGTTTAAAGTTTTGAAACCATCTTTTTGAATTTCAGAGAAATGTGCGAATACATCTTTCCCGTCCTCAGCAGTTATGAAACCAAATCCTTTGTCTTGATTAAACCATTTTACTATTCCAGTCATATCTATACCTCCATTATTTTTTTCAGTGAATTATAAATTTCTAATTAACTAAATAATAATGAAGAAAATTTTCATCTATTATTACTACATTAACAACTTTATTTATAAACAACCTAAATATATAATACCATACTAAACATGATAAAGCAACTTTTTTATTTTTTTATTTATATATTTTTTATTTTTTATATATATATTAAATATATTATAATTTTATTTATTATATCTTAATTGTTGTCTATTAGTTATAATCTTCCATAATTTCACCATTGTAAAATTCATCTTCACTCATATTATCTTCCACTAACATAAGGATATCATCTTCACAATTTATTAATTTATATTCTTTTGGTAATTCTTCCTCTTGTAAAAATTTGAAATTTTCATCTTTTAAAATAGGTAAGAATATATGAAATAAAGTTCTATCAAATTCACTTCTATAAGTATTTGATCCAAATCCCATTTTTAGTTTTGAATTTTTATTTACTTCTCTTGAGAATTTAGTATGGTTTGAACAGTCGTGTACAACTATCCCCCAATTTTCTTCTTGAGACATTTTCATAAGTTTAAAAGTTATCTCTCTTGACCAAAGTGGAGATATATATCCTCTTCTTGCCATATAAAGTTTTTCTTCAGAATAATTATTTACATTATCTTCTCCTAAATGTAATTCTGCGCAGTTAATAAAATCTAATCCTGTTTCTAATATCTTATCTTTTCTCTCTAAAAATGACGTTAAAAATTCTGGTGTCATGGGAGTTTCTATTCCCACTGCTTTAATATATTTTTTTGCCATTTTCATGTTAGCAATTATATTATCAGCACAGTTACTTGCACCCATATTAAATCTTATCTCATCTAGACCTGCATCTGAAAGAGCTTGTAAATTTTCTTCTGTACAAAGAGTTCCATTGGTATATAGATGCTGATAAATTCCTGCATCATGGAATTTTTTAATAACAGAATAATATTTTTCGATTTCCAAAAATGGCTCTAAATATACATAAGCTATTCCTGATGGTTTATCTTGAATTGAAAGAAGTAAATCTATATCCTCTTCATAATACCTAGATTCACCTATTTCCCACATATCTTCTGGGATAACTTCTTGGTTATCTAAATTATCATGATAGTAGCAAAATTTACAAGTTAAATTACATTTATTAGTTTTTCTTACTCCACCTAACCCAGTACCAAATAAACATGAGATACAGCCTTTTGGAAACTTTAATTTATCCCCCACAAAGAATGTTCTTCCCTTTAAATCTTGTATATTTGGGATGTTCTCCATTGTTGTTTTATGGCTATTTTTTACGGATAATTCTATCTGTCTAAAAACTGATCCTATTACTTTTTCATATTTCTCTTCTATTTCTTCTTTTTTACCTGGAATTTTTGAAAGAAATTCAAACCATTCCAAAGCGTCCTTCTTTGATATTTTCATTATATATGTACTCCTCAATTTCTTGTTTTTTTACTTCTCTCTATTATAGCACAATTCTCTAATTCACTCTAATAAAATATTTGTTATGATTCCAATTCATGTTATAATTAACTATCCCAGTTTAAATATAAGAGGAGTTAAAAATGAAACAAAATTATGACCTTATTATGCAAAATATAATAAAAAATATTGATATTTCCAAAGAAAAACCCACTCTTTTTTTACATTCTTGCTGTGCTCCTTGTAGCTCTTCTGTTATTGAATTTTTAATTGATTATTTTCAAATTACAATCTATTTCTACAATCCAAATATAACGGAATTTGAAGAGTATGAAAAGAGAAAAATAGAGCATATAGACTATATTAAAGCTAAAAATCTTCCTATTAAATTTATAGATGGAGATTACAATGTTAGAAAAGATTTTTTTGATTTAGTTAAAGGTTTAGAAAAAGCTCCCGAAGGGGGAGACAGATGTACCGTCTGTTATTCTAAAAGAATGGAAGAAACAAGTAAAATGGCAAGTAGCCTTGACTTCGAATATTTTGGAACTGTTTTAAGTATAAGTCCCATGAAAAATTCTGAAAAAATAAATACAATTGGAAAGGCTTTAGAAGAAAAATATAATATAAATTTTTTATATTCAGACTTCAAAAAAAAAGGAAGATATTTAAGAGGGATTGAGCTCTCTAAAGAAAATGACTTATATAGACAGGATTATTGTGGCTGTATTTTTTCTAAAATTGAAATGGATGAAAAAAGAAAAACCAAATTGGAAAACATATTAAAAGAAAACAATTAGAGATATTCCATGCTATTTTTCTTTATTGTTATCGGTTTATTTCCTTGTTGATTTTTTAAAGTTTTTCCTATATAATATGTGATAAATGAAATTTTTATTAGGAGGACACATTGGAACAAAAATTTAAAAGAAATTTTTCAATTATTGCCCATATAGATCACGGTAAATCAACTATTGCTGATAGATTACTTGAACTTACAGGAACAGTAACTCATAGAGATATGAAAGAACAACTTCTTGATTCTATGGAACTAGAAAGAGAAAAAGGTATTACAATTAAAGCACAAGCTGTTACTCTTTTCCATACAGCAAAAGACGGTAATAGATACGAATTAAATCTTATCGATACTCCAGGTCACGTAGATTTTATCTATGAAGTTTCACGTTCTCTTTCTGCTTGTGAAGGAGCACTTCTTATTGTTGATGCTGCACAGGGAGTTGAAGCACAAACTTTAGCTAACGTATACCTAGCTATTGAAAACAATCTAGAAATTGTCCCCGTAATAAATAAAGTAGACCTTCCAGCAGCTGATGTTGAAAAGGTTAAAAATGAAATAGAGGATATTATTGGTATTCCTGCAGATGATGCTATTCTTACATCTGCTAAAACAGGACTGGGAATTGGAGATTTATTAGAAGCCATTGTAGAAAGAATTCCTGCCCCAGCTTATGATGAAGAAGGACCTTTAAAAGCCCTAATTTTTGACTCTTTATTCAATGATTATAGAGGAGTTATTACCTATGTAAAAGTTCTCGATGGATCAATAAAAAAAGGTGATAAAATAAAAATCTGGTCAACTGGAAAGGATTTTGATGTTTTAGAGTGTGGAATATTTTCACCAGTAATGAAACCTCAAAATATTCTATCTTCTGGTTCGGTTGGATATATTATAACTGGAATAAAAACTATTCAAGATACACAAGTTGGAGATACTGTAACAAGTGCTTCTAACCCTTGTGAGTATCCAATGCTTGGTTTTAGACCTGCCCAATCTATGGTTTTTGCAGGTATTTATCCAATTTCAACAGATGACTATGTAGATTTAAGAGAAGCTTTAGAAAGATTACAACTGAATGATGCTTCACTTTCTTTCTTACCAGAGACATCTCTTGCTCTTGGATTTGGGTTTAGATGTGGATTTTTAGGTTTATTGCACATGGAAATTATAGTTGAAAGACTTAGAAGAGAGTATGATTTAGATCTTATCTCTACAATGCCTTCAGTTGAGTATAGAATTTCATTTGAAAATGGTGAAACAATTGTAATAGATAACCCTTGTGAATTCCCTGAAGGTGGAAGAGGAAAAGTTACTGTTAAAGAACCATTTATAAAAGGAAATATCATCACACCTAAAGATTATGTTGGAAATGTTATGGAGCTTTGTCAAGAAAAAAGAGGAATCTACTTAGATATGAAGTTTATTGATGACACTAGAGCAATGGTAACTTATGAGCTTCCCCTTGCTGAAATAGTTATTGATTTTTATGATAAACTTAAATCTAGAACAAGAGGTTATGCTTCTTTTGAATATGAATTAATAGATTATAAAGATTCAGATTTAGTTAAGGTTGAAATTTTAGTTACTGGAAAACCAGTGGATGCTTTCTCATTTATTGCTCATACAGACCATGCTTATAGTAGAGGTCGTGCAATCTGTGAAAAACTTAAAGATATCATTCCAAGACAACAATTTGAAATCCCTATTCAAGCTGCTATGGGAGCAAAAATCATAGCTCGTGAAACAATTAAAGCATATAGAAAAAATGTAATTGCAAAATGTTATGGTGGGGATATTTCAAGAAAGAAAAAACTTTTAGATAAACAAAAAGAAGGAAAGAAGAGAATGAAACAGATTGGTAATGTTGAAATTCCTCAGGAAGCTTTTGTATCTGTATTAAAACTTAATGACTAAAAAAAACGCTTAGTTGCTTAAGTATTTTAATTTTTTTAGGAGGAAATTATGAATAAAAAGTTTTTAATTTTTTTTACAATGATGATTTTTTTTGTAACTGGTTGTAGTTCTTTAGGTATTAAGGAAAAAGATTCTGTTGTTGGAAATACCTATACCCTTGTGTCTCCTTATATGGATTCTCAGATTCATATATCTTTTGAAAAAGATAGAGTTTTTGGATTTTCAGGTGTAAATAATTTTTTTGGTAATTACTCTTTGAAAAAAGATGTAATTAAACTTGGTCCACTAGGTTCAACTCTTATGGCAGGTCCTATGGATCAAATGGAAAAAGAAACATACATACTTTCAGTTTTAAACAATGCTAAAAAAATAATATTTGAAAAAAATAATATAATTATTACTTCAGAAGATAATAAAACTCTAACTTTTAAATTTAATAAAAAAATTGATAAAAAATAATAAAAAAGAGAAATTTTAGAATCTATACTAAAATTTCTCTTTTTTATTAAAATGTATAGCCTATTTTCATACCGAAAATTAAATCTCTATAATCAGCTGTATATATCCCTGATACTTCAAAAGAAAGTAGTAAATCTTCTTCTATATAGTACCCTACATCAAAAACCACTGTCAATTGATCATCATTATCTTGATACTGTTCAATTTCTAATCTATCTCCATTAAAATCTATAACTTCTCTATCTTTTATACTATTTAATATTTTTGTCCATCTTAAATCACTTTTAAATATAAATTTTGTAAAATCTACATAATACGATAATCCAGTATTAAAATTAAGGGCTCCATAATTATTTTTATTATATTTCATATTTTTTTCATTTTTATACCCTTTTAAAAAATACTGTCCATAACCAAAACCTATATACGGATATAAATAACTTCTTGAAAATACATTAAAAAATCTCCCACCCTCTATTCCTAAATTAATATTATTTCTATCGTAATTTTCAGTTCCATTTTTTGCAATACTTAAGCCTCCACCTAAAGTTGCCATACCTAAATAATCATCTTTAAGATAACCAATATAACTATTTACTCCTAAGGTTCTAACTCTTTCATTATTTGAAAAATCATTATAATTTATTTTTGAATTTATATATCCAAAAGTTACACCAGTAATCCAAGAATCTTTTTCTGTCTTATTAAACTCACTGGTAGTTCCTATTAAAAATCCTTTGTTTTTATTTTTATAAGCTGAATAAGTATTATTTCCATCAGCTTTTCCTTCACCTAAAAAAATTTCTATATTCTGAGTACTTTTACTTGTTCCTGCCCTATCTAAATAACTAGAAACAATACCTTGTCTCATATATTGTCTACCTTTTTCTGTTATAAAATTAGAATTTAATTCAGCTATATTATTCCCTTGATAATCTGCACTCAACGAAACTAACCCCATAGTTACAAAAAAACTTATCAATATATTTTTTCTCAGCATATTTCCTCCAAAGTTCTATAAATATTTTTGATTCTATTCATTATAACATAAAAAAAATATAAAAAAAAGGATGCTAAATAGTTTAAAACTAAATTAGCATCCAAATACTTATTTATTATCTACTCCATTATCAAAAGATAAACCATATATCTTATGATGTCCTGCTGGATTTAACTTAAATCCTTTTACATTATTTTGAATACCTACATTATGAGTGGTATATGCCAATGTCAATATAGGTAATTCTTCTTGTATTATACCTTGAGCTTTTCCATATAATTCTACTCTCTCTTCTGGACTAGTAGATGCTCTTGCTGTATCTAATAATTTATCAACTTCTGGATTATCATAGAAAGATCTATTTCCTGCTCCACCTTTAGTTGATGAATGGAATAAAGCATATAGTCCATAGTCTGCATCTCCTGTAACAGAAACCCATCCTAATATAAACATATCGTGGTCTCCTCTAGAAGTTCCATCTAAATATGCACCCCATTCCAATGTTTCTATTGTTACATTTATCCCTACTTGCTTTAATTGATCCTGTACGATAGTTGCTATATCTCTTCTTATAGCATTATCATTTGTCCAAAGTTTAAAGCTAAATCCATTTTCGTAACCAGCTTCTTTTAGTAATTCCTTTGCTTTTTCAATATTATAGTTATAAGCTTTTGAATCTTTTGAGTATCCAAAAACTAATGGTCCTATTGGTGAGTTTGCTAAAGTTCCAGCTCCTTGATATACAGCATCCACTATAGCTTGTTCATCAATAGCATAAGCAATTGCTTGTCTTACTCTAATATCATTAAATGGTTTCTTATTCATATTAAAACCTAAATATGCAGTTGAAAGAGATGGTTCTTCTATTAATGTTAAGTCTTTTTCCTCTTTAACTCTATTTTTATCTATCGGTTCTATATCATAAGCTATATCTACTTCTTTAGTTTCTAAACCTATAGTTCTATTTGTACCTTCTGGAATATTTCTAAATACAACTGTTTCAATAGGAGATACCCCTTTGTAATACTCAGGGTTAACTTTTAAAGTTATGCTATCTCCAGCAGTCCAATTTTCAATCATATAAGAACCTGTTCCAACTGGTTTTTGTCCATATTGGCTTCCACCCTCTGTAACAGCTTTTTCATTTAAAATAGAAGATGCAGTATGCGCTAAATGATTTAGAAGTGGCGCAAAAGCTGTTTTTGTTGTAACTTTAACTGTATAATCATCAACTACATCAACACTCTCTATCGCTCCTGCTATATGAGCTACAGAAGGAGATTTAGTCATCTTATCCAATGTAAATTTTACATCTGATGCTTTTAATTCCTCACCGTTATGAAATTTAACTCCTTTTCTCAAATGAAAAAGCATAGTTCTTGAATCTACCTGTTCCCATTTCTCTGCCAGTCCTGGTTGTGGCAACATATTTTCATCTTGTTCTATTAATCTGTCATAAATTTGTGCTGAAACTCTAGACGAAGGTTGATCATTAGTCGCATGTGGATCTAAACTCTTAGCATCTGCTCCTTGTGCTATTACTAATTTGTTTTTCTGCTCAACTTTTTTTTCTTTTTCTCCATCACTGCAAGCAGCCAATAGAAAAAGTGTAGCTCCTAATGTTAGTATTTTCAATTTTGCCTTCATAAATTCCCCCTTATTTTTTACTGCATGTATAATATATAATACATTTTAGTGAATTTGTCAAACAAAATATATGATAATTCATTTTTTTATATATTTTGTTTATATAAGAGCCAACCCTTGATTTAAATCTGCTATAATATCCTCAACATTCTCAATTCCAACAGAAAGTCTTATTAACCCCTCTGTAATCCCTGCTTCTAATCTTTCTGATTCTGTATAGGGTGAATGTGTCATGGAAGCTGGATGTTGAATTAAAGTTTCACAATCTCCTAAACTTACAGCTAGTGCACATAACTTAAGTGAGTTCAATAATTTTTTTCCAGAATTAAAACCACCTTTTACTTCAAAAGCAATAATCGCTCCTGGTAGTTTCATTTGTTTTTTAGCAAGTTTATAGCCTGGATCACTTGTCAATCCTGGATAATAAACTTTCTCCACAGCAGAGTGTGTATTCAAAAATTCAGCTACTTTCATAGCATTTTCACAGTGTCTTTGCATTCTTATTTCTAAAGTTTTAAGTCCTCTAATAATTAAAAATGCTTCAAAAGGGCCTAAAACAGCCCCTGTAAAATCTTTTAGTCCTTCCAATCTTATTTTAGTCATATCTGAATTTTTTCCAACTACAAATCCAGCAATAACATCTCCATGACCATTTAAATATTTAGTAGCAGAATGAACTACAATATCTACCCCATAAGAAATTGGATTAGTTAAATAAGGTGTAGCAAAAGTATTATCCACAACTATTTTAATTTCACTTGAATTATTTCTTGCAATTTTTACAATCTCTTGAAGATCTACAATTTTTAAATTTGGATTAGCCGGTGTTTCTAAATATACTATTTTAGTATTGGATTTAATTCTTTTTTTCACCTCATCTAAATCACTAGTATCAATAAAATCTACTTCAATTCCAAATTTACTTAATCCATGATTTAATAAAGAATAAGTACAACCATATAAAGTTTTATCAGCTAAAACATGATCTCCAGACTTTAGAAAAGTCCAAAAAACAGAAGCTATCGCTCCTATTCCTGAACTAAAAGCCACTGCTGCTTCAGCTTTTTCTAAAAGTGCTATTCTATTTTCTAAAACATCCAATGTTGGATTTCCTAACCTAGAATAAATATGACCTTTTTCTTCTAAAGCAAATCTTCTCCCACCTTGCTCAGCACTATCAAATACAAAGGTTGAAGTTTGATATATGGGAGTAGCCAATGTTCCAAAAGGATTTTTTTCTCCTCCACCATGAATAGCATAAGTTCCAAAATTTTCCCTGTTATTTTTTTCCATTATATCTCCTTTTTTAAATTATTAAGTTAATTATACATTCTTTTTGATTATTTTCAATACACTTATAAGTTATTTTACTTCTTATTTTTCATTTTGTCAAATATTTTAATTCTTTTAAAATACTTTATATTTCATTAAATAATTCTTGATTTTTTTAGTAATAAATGCTATTATTTTCTTAGAGATATTACTCTTAAGAAATATGAAAATTATTTTAAAATATTAAGTGAGGATGATAATAATGGATTTTAATAACTGGGAAGAACATATATATGATACAACTTTCGATACAACTTACGATGCTATAATAGACGAGTACAAAAATGGACAAATTAGTTTAGAACAATTAGAAATGAACATAGAAGAACATTACATCATAATGGGTAATGCTTCTACTGAAGGAGCAGCTAGATTTCAATACTGTTCAGCTCTAGTTGATGCTCATCAATTTGCATTAGCAGTAATAAAAAAAAATAATCTATAAAGAAAGCCTCCAATTATGGAGGTTTTTTTTATTTTATTTTATTTCATTTTAAATAATGTTCTTTTTTTATAGTTTTTGTTTTAAATGTGCTTTTAAAGTATTGCAATTTAGGTAACATTATGCTAAAATTGCCTAGTTTGAATATTTTATATAGTTATAATATATAATATATATACAATATAGGAATATGATTAACTATTTCAAACATACCACATTTTAATATTAGGGGGAATAATGTCTAAAAATTCTACACACAAATTAAGTCTCTTCGAAAAGTTTTTAAACTTTGTTGAAGTTACTGGAAACAAACTGCCACATCCAGTAGCTATGTTCTTTGGATTTTTCATTATCACAATTATTTTTTCAGCAGTTCTTTCTTATTTAAACGTATCTGTTAATTACAAGGAAATTTCTAGAGCTACAGGAACTGTTATTGAAAAAACTACTTATGTACAAAATCTTTTAACTAGAACAGGTATACGAGGTATTTTTGATTCTACAGTTAAGAATTTTACTGGACATGCTGCTTTGGGATCTATTGTTGTTGCCATGCTCGGTGTTGGATTAGCAGAAGGAACTGGGCTTTTAAATTCTGTTATAAAAAAAATTGTACTTTCTACACCTAAATATTTTGTTTCAGCAGTTGTTGTTTTTGCTGGTGTTATGTCTAATATAGCCTCTGATGCTGGTTATGTTGTTCTTATCCCATTAGGAGCTATTATTTTCTTGTCTTTTGGAAGACATCCTTTAGCTGGAATTGCTGCTGCTTTTGCAGGGGTTTCTGGTGGTTTTTCTGCTAATTTACTCATAGGAACAACTGATCCTCTATTAGGAGGAATAACTACTGCTGCTGCACAAATTGTTTTACCTGGTTACTCAGTGACTCCTACTGCAAACTTTTTTTTCATGTTTGTATCAACATTTTTCATTACAATTATAGGAGCTTGGATAACTGATAAAATTGTTGAGCCACGACTTGGTGATTATACAGGGCCTAAAATAGAAATAGACCTTAATTCACAAATGTCTCCAAATGAAAAAAAGGGATTACGTTTCGCAGGTATTACTACTCTTTTATTCATAGGTATTATTCTAGTAATGGTTATTCCAGAGAATGCTATTTTCAAATTAACACAAGACGAGATAGCATCTTTTATCTCATCAAATAATAGAGAGCCTGGAACAATGGAACTTTTAAAGCCATTTTTCAGCGATTCCATCGTATATATATTAATGCTTACATTTTTTATTCCTGGATTAGCCTATGGAATAGCTGCTAAAACTATTGAATCTCATAAAGATGTAATCAAAGCCATGACAACTGCCATGTCTTCGTGTGGACAAGTTTTAGTTATTATATTTGTTTCTGCACAATTTGTCTATGTATTCACAAAGTCTAATATTGGAATTATCATTGCTGTTAAACTGGCAGGTGTTCTTAAAGAACTTGGTATTTCAGGAGTTTGGGCAGCAGTTGGTCTTATTTTCCTAACTGCCTTTGTCAACTTATTTATAGGTGGAGCTTCTTCTAAATGGTTAATGCTTTCACCAGTTTTCATTCCCATGTTTGTAGAACTTGGATTAACACCAGAATATACACAATTAGCTTACAGAATTGGAGATTCTACGACTAATATCATATCTCCACTTATGTCTTATTTCCCAATTATAGTTGGATTTGCAGCTAAATATGAAACTAAAGAAGGTTCTATGGGTATTGGAACTATTATTGCCATGATGCTTCCATATTCCATTGTCTTCTTAATTGGTTGGACTATTATGTTTATTGCATGGTCATATCTTGGTATTCCAATTGGACCAGGAGTTAATATGTTTATGTAGTATCCAAAAGAGGCTGGAATTAAATTCCAGCCTCTTTTTTCATATTATTCTTATTAATACTTGAATTATTAACACAGTAATAACACCAGCTATTACAATGGAAAGAGCACTCATAGCACCTTCAACCTCTCCCATCTCTATTGCTTTTGATGTTCCTACTGCATGACTTGAAACTCCAAGTCCTACCCCTTTTGCAATGGGGTGAAGTTCTCCCATCGCCTTATAAACATAGGGTGCTAACATATTTCCTGCTATTCCAGTAACACAAATGGCAAATACTGTTATAGAAGGAATCCCACCTAACATTCTACTTGCTTCCATTCCAAAAGGTGTTGTTATAGACTTAGGTAAAAATGAAAGAACTAACTGTTTGTTAATCCCCAATAATCTTCCTAAAAAATAAACTGAACTTATTGCAGTTACAGAACCAACTATACCACCAACTATAATTGGAAAATAATATTTTTTTAATAAGTCTAATTGTCTAAATAAAGGAACTACTAAAACAACAGTTGCTGGTGCCAAGAAAAATTCTATAGAACTACTTCCATCATTAAAGTATCCCAATGGAATTTTAAAAAAAGTTAATATTCCAATTATAATTAAAGTAGCTATTAAAAGTGGGTTACATATTGGATTTTTAGTTTTTTTAAATATATATTTTCCAAATTCAAATGTAGCTAAAGATAAAAGTATTCCAAACATTTTATTATTTAGTAATAGTTCCATTATTTTTCACGTCCTTTTTTTCTTTTGAAATAATCATCCAGTGAACTACTTTAGAACTTATTACCATTGTCAAAACTGTAGTAACTACTAACAAAAAAATTATCTTTAAAATATCAACTTTAAGTAAATCCATATATTTTATTAACTTCACTGTTGCTGGTAAAAATAAAAGTGTCATATTCAAGAGCAAAAAATCAGCTGTTTTTTCTATCATTTTTAATTTTAATATTTTTGTTTGTAAAAGTATAAACAAAATTAACATACCTACTATTATACTTGGAAATGGAATTTTAAACAAATAAGTCAAAACTATTCCTAAATAATTAATTGCCAGTATTATAAGTAACTCAATAAACATTATTCCCTTTCCTTATTATTTTTTATATATTATAAATCTCTTTTTTTCATCTGTGGGAAGAAAATTACATCTCTTATAGAAGCAGAACCAGTTAATAACATAACTAATCTATCTATTCCTATTCCTAATCCTCCAGTTGGTGGTAATGCATATTCTAAAGCCTCTATAAAGTCATCATCTATAACTGGCATTGCTTCATCATTACCTCTCATTACTTCTTCTACTTGATCTTCTAATCTCTTTCTTTGATCTGCTGGATCATTTAACTCAGTAAAGGCATTTGCATACTCTCTAGCATCAATAAATAATTCAAATCTATCTGTAAATCTTGAATCTTCTGAATTTTTCTTTGCAAGTGGAGATATTTCAACTGGGTGTCCAAAAACAAAAGTAGGTTGAACTATTATCTCTTCACATTTTTGTTCAAAGAATTCATTTATAATATAACCTATTGAATTCATATGTGGTGCTATTTGAACTTTATTTTCTGCTGCAATTCTTTTCGCTTCATCAAAATCTTTAATATCCCAGAAATCCACTCCAGTAGTTTCTTTAATTATATCCACCATATGTATTCTTTTGAAATTTTCTAAAAGTAATGTTTTACCATTATATTCCACTGTTGTTGTCCCCAATACTTCTTTTGCTAGATGTGATATAATTCCTTCTGTTATATCCATCATATCATTGAAATCAGCATAGGCTTGATATAATTCCATCATGGTAAACTCTGGATTATGTCTAGTTGACATCCCCTCATTTCTAAAACTTCTATTAATTTCATAAACTCTATCAAATCCACCAATAATTAATCTTTTTAGGTAAAGTTCAGGAGCTATTCTTAAATAAAGGTCCATATCTAAAGTATTATGATGAGTTATAAATGGTTTTGCCGAAGCTCCTCCTAAAATTGGATGCATCATAGGTGTTTCTACTTCCATAAAGTTTTTATTATTTAAATAAGTTCTTAAACCATTCATAATTTTATTTCTTTTTATGAAAGTTTCTTTAACCTCTCTATTCATTATTAAGTCTACATATCTTTTTCTATATCTAGTTTCTACATCTGTTAATCCATGATATTTCTCTGGTAAAGGTCTTATATTTTTTGATAGAGGTGTAAATTCATTAACTCTTAAAGTAAGTTCTCCTTTTTGAGTTATAAATAATTTTCCTTTCAATCCAATAATATCACCAAAAGCCATCATTTTTACTACTTCAAAATTTTCATCACCAATTTCATCTTTTCTAATATAAGCTTGTATTCTTCCTGTTTGGTCTTCTAAATGTATAAAAACTGCTTTACCTTGTTCTCTGAATCCCATTATTCTTCCAGCTGTTTTAAACTCTTTATCTTCTTCAGGAGTTGACGAAAGTAAATCTTTTATCATATTTACCTTATCATATCTTTTTCCAAAAGGATCAATTCCCATAGCCTTTATCTCTTCTACCTTTTTCCATTTGTCCATTATGATATGGTCGTTTTGTACTCTGTCAAAGTATCTTTCCATTTCTTTCCTCCTAAATTATTTATATTTTTATTTTTATTTTTATTCTTGCCTTCTATAATAACATTTTTTTCAAAATATTAAAATAGAAAATATGTTTATTTTCATATTTTCTATTTCTTATTACTAATATTTCATTAATTACTCTTAAGCCTTATTATATAAATGTTACTCTTTCTCGCCCAAGATGTTCCTGGAAATTTTTTAATAGTATCTTTAAAACTTTCTAATGCTTCTAAGTTTTTCCCTAATTTTTCATAAGCTAAACCTAAATTATATGAAGCCTCAGCTTTTTTTATTCCTTCATCACCTAAATTTAAATATAATTTATAATTTTCTATAGCTTTTTCATAATTTCCAATTCTATAGTAAGAATCAGATAAATAATAATATTTATCTGGGTTTGAATTACTGGATAAAATTTTATTTAAATATAAAATAGCTTCATTATATCTATTTTTTTCATATGAATTTTTACCTAAATTAAAAAATTTAGATTCTTCTATCTCATTTTTATTTTCAATAGAAGTACTTAATTCACTATCTTCAAATATAGGTTTTATAAAATTATTTTCTGTGAGATTAATTTTATTTTTTAAGAACTCACCTATTCTTAAATCATTTGTTTTGCGATACATTGATTCTAAAAATAAATACTCTTCAGAACTTAAATTCTCCTTAGATAACAAATTATTTTTAATTGTATCTGCTAAAACTATAAAATTATCAGTATAATTGTAATAAAATCTATCTACTGGATTTTTAGAAAAATTTATTTTATCTTCTATCTCAAACATTTCAACTAAATTCTTTTGAGTTAAACCACTCATAAGCTTTAATTCTTTTATTCCTTTTCTAGTTTCTTCATAATTTCGCGTTTCAAATAATACTTTAATATTTAAAATACTTATATCTTTATTTCTATTTCCATTTAAAAATGATAATTTATAGAGATCTAAATTCTTTAAAGCTTGTTCATATTTTCCATTATTATATTCATCATTTATAATTC
>CAMTIW010000041.1 GCA_947072665.1 uncultured Fusobacteriaceae bacterium
GTATTTATTTAAATTTAAATTTAAATCTTGCAATAATTTATAATGAGCAATTTCATCATACGTCATTTCTCCTAATAATATTTTTATTACTAAGTCATTATCAAAATCAAAATCCATTAAAAATTTTCTTTTTTTATTAAACAAATCAAAATTTGCATCAATTTTTATTTTATTTCCTAAGAAATTTATTTTTCCATTTATATCTTTTGTTAATTCTGAAAAATCATGATACTTCAAATCTAAATCCTTTACAGTAGCAGTTCCAAATAAACCATCACTATCAATTGTTAAATTTATCTCACCTTTACCCTTAGAATATTCTATATCTTCAGAGTAATATGCAAATTGTAAAATATTAGTATTTAAATTTAAATTTTTGCCCTTTACCTTCATGGAATATTCTTTTTCATAATTATTAAAACTATATGAAATTTCTTCTTTATTACTAGTTATACCCTGAAATAATAAATCTATTCCTTTTTTTTTATTAAAAGATACATAACCATTAGTAGAAGGAATATCTATAGTAATAGGATTTTTATAAGATAAATCTTTAAAAATAAGGGATACATTTTTTGCTTGAATTAACCCAATGGGTACTTTAGTCCCACTTTTTTCTTTAGAGGAGTCACTTTTTTCAGTTTTTCCAACAAAAGCATCTACAATATTTATACTTTCATTTTTTCTTATTATTAAAACTTTTCCATTAAAAATAGTAATTTTTTTTAATATCTCAAAGAGTTTATTTTCTAAATTATATTCAATTATTACTTTAGGAGTTTTTACTATTTCTTGATTTTCATACTTCAAACTAACATCTTCAGCAATAATCTTATTTTTCCCTTTAAATTCAATATTTCCTATGGAAAATTTAGGTCCTAATGCCATGGTTAAAATAACACTTATAGTAAATGCAAAGTGAAAAATAAAAGAATATACAATAACAAATAAAAAAGAAAGAGGAGTTATTATAAGTAACTTTCTTTTATTTTTTTTAAAAAATAACATTTATTCCCCTCCCCTTCTTTCTATTTTATTATTAATTATTTTATAATGGATTTTTTAAAGGTTTTCCCGTTTTTCTTGGATATTTTCTATCAGTAATTTCTTCTTTTTCTATTATAATTATTTTCCTTTTATCTCTACAAAAAGGTAATTCTAGATTATATTCTTCAATTATTTTGGAATTTAATAAGTTTAAAGCATTTTCTGCACTTTCTTCTTCTCCTGTTCCTTCACTTTTTTGTACTAAAAACCTTCCATTTATTTCTATAAAAGGTATCATATATTCAAGGATTGTAGGAAGTTTAGAAACGCCACGACAGAGTCCAATGGAAAAACTCTCTCTATTTTCATCATTTATATATTCTTCTGCTCTAGCATTTGCTACTATAACATTTGTTAAATTTAGCTCTTCTTTTATCATTTCTAAAAATTTTGTTTTTTTACCTACAGAATCCATAAGTGTAAATACTATATTGGGATTACAAATAGCTAATACCATACCTGGAAATCCTGCTCCTGTTCCTATATCCATAGCTGTTTTATCATTTTCATTTATATATTTCTGTAGAAGGAGAGAATCTAAGAAATGCTTTTCAAGTATCTCCTTAGAATCTCTTATAGCCGTTAAATTTGTATGTGAATTATACTCTACAAGTAAATCTAAGTACTTCATTAAAAGTTCAATCTGCTCCTCTGTAAGAATTATATCTATTTTTTTAATTCCCTCTTTTAGATAATTTTTCATCTTCATTCTCCTTCATCTTTAAATAAACTAATAACACTTGAATATCTGATGGGGATACCCCTGATATTCTTGAAGCTTGACCTATATTCATAGGTTTTATAGCTTTTAGTTTATCTTTTCCTTCTTTAGGAATACTAGAAATACTATCATAATTAATATTCTCAGGAATTTTTCTATTTTCTAACGTCTTATGTTTCTCTATCATAATTAAAGATTTTGCAATATACCCAGAATACTTAACTTGAACTTCCACTTGATATTCTGTGGACTCTTCGTAGTTACCTAAATTCAAATCAGGAATAAGTTCTCCTATATATTTAATGTCTTTATATGTTACATCTGGTCTTCTTAAAATCTCAAAAAGTGTAAGTCCAGACCTTATTTCAGGCTCTCCTACCCTTGTTAAAACTTCATTAACTCTCTCATTTCTACTTCCTATAAATTGGTTCTCTAATTTTTTTATTATAAATGCTACATCTTTTTCTTTTTGTTGGACTCTTTCATATTCTTCCACTGGTAATAATCCGATTTCATACCCAGTTTTGGAAAGTCTTAAATCTGCATTATCCTCTCTTAATATAAGTCTATATTCACTTCTTGCTGTAAACATTCTATAAGGTTCATTAGTTCCTTTAGAAACTAAATCATCTATTAGTGTACCTATATAAGAATCTGCTCTATCTAATACTATAGGTTCTTTTCCTGTTATTTTTCTAGCTGCATTTATTCCTGCTAAAAGACCTTGAGAAGCAGCTTCTTCATAACCAGAAGTTCCGTTTATCTGTCCTGCTAAAAACAGATTTTCAACTTTTTTAGTTTCTAATGAATATTTAAGTTCCTGAGGATCTACATAGTCATACTCAATAGCATAACCATATCTCATAATTTTAACATTTTCAAGCCCAGATATTTTTCTTAACATTCTATATTGAACGTCTGTTGGAAGCGATGTAGAAAATCCACCTACATAGATCTCATTCGTATCATATCCTTCTATTTCTAAAAATAGATGATGTTGATCTTTATCAGTATATCTAAAAACTTTATCTTCAATAGATGGACAATATCTTGGTCCAGTTCCTTCTATTGTTCCATTAAACATAGGAGATCTATGCTTATTTTCAATTATCGTATTATGAACATCTTTATTTGTAAAAACAATATGACAAGATATTTGCTTTCTATCCTCAATCTCCTCCATTTTAGTTCTACTAGAGAATTTTAACGGCAATGAATCTCCTGGTTGTTCTTCAATTTTACTATAATCAACAGTTCTTGCATCTATTCTAGGTGGAGTTCCAGTTTTAAATCTTCCTAATTTTAACCCTGTTTTAGCTAGTGATAAAGGTAATTCTTCAGAAGAAAGTTCCCCCATTCTTCCACCACTAAATTTATTTTTTCCAATATGAATAAGCCCTCTCATAAAAGTTCCTACAGCTATTATAACTGTTTTTGATTTATATTCAACCCCTTCTTTTATTTTTACACCAACTGCTTTTCCATCTTCCACTATTAATTCTGTTACAGTACCTTGTATTGCCTCTAAATTCTCACAATTTTCTATTGTTTTTTTCATTTCTTTACGATAGAGTTGTTTATCTGCTTGCGCTCTTAAAGACCTTACTGCTGGTCCTTTTTTAGTATTTAAAACTCTTATTTGAATATATGTTTTATCTATATTTCTTCCCATCTCTCCACCTAAGGCATCCAATTCTTTAACTAAATGTGATTTAGCTGGACCGCCTATGGAAGGATTACAAGACATTGTTCCTATATTATCTAAAGTTATTGTAAATATAGCTGTTTTCATTCCCATTCTTGCAGCAGCCAAGGCGGCTTCGCACCCTGCATGTCCTGCTCCTACAACTATAACATCAAAATTTTGCATTTTTCCTCCGTAATAAACTTCTTTATTTTAAATTTTCTAATATTTCAGCTGTTTTTGTATCAGTTATTATTAAAAGAATATCCCCTCTTTCAATCTTTGTATAAGCACTTGGATTAGGTTGGAATGTTTCATCTTCTTTTTTTATTCCTACCACCGTTGCATTATAATTTTTTCTGATTTCAGACTCTATTAATGTTTTTCCCCAAAATAATGAAGGGGACTTTATTTCCACAAGTAAAAAATCCTGTGAAAATCTAATATGTTCTATCATATTAGGCTCCATAGCCAACTGTGCTACCCTTCTTCCCATATACTCCTCAGGATATATTACATTATTAGCACCTATTTTAGACAATACTTTTCCATGACTTTTTGATACAGCTTTCGCTATTATTTTTTTTACTCCTAATTCTTTTAAATTTAAAGTTACCATTATACTTTGTTCTATTGCCCCTATACACACAAAAGCAACATCATACTGTGTTACACCTAGTTCAGAAATAGCCCCTCCATCCGTGGCATCTAAAACTGCTGCATTATCAACTATTTTATCATTTATTACTTCTTGAACCGTCTCTGGATTTATATCAATTGCTAAAACTTCTTCATTTGATTCATAGAGAGTCTGCGCTACACTGGAACCAAATCTCCCTAGTCCTACTACTAAAAATTGTTTCAAAATATTTCCTCCTATCTATTCTAATTAGATTTTATCCTACCAATATATTTTCTTTAGGATATACAAATTGATCTTTTTTCTTTGTTTCCCCAATTGCAAGAGCGAAAGTCATAGGTCCTAATCTTCCTACAAACATTGTAATTATTATCAATATCTTTGAAATCATATTTAAATCTGAAGTTATTCCCATGGTTAACCCCACTGTAGCATAGGCTGAAATCACTTCAAATACTACTTGATCAAAGGCAAATTTATCCACTGTTA
The DNA here is from genome assembly GCA_947072665.1 of uncultured Fusobacteriaceae bacterium. GTDB lineage: Bacteria > Fusobacteriota > Fusobacteriia > Fusobacteriales > Fusobacteriaceae > JAGNZR01. The sequence goes on from CAMTIW010000041.1 coordinate 4,582, forward strand.
AAATAATAAGAATAACAATTCCAACATATAGGATAGACATCACTAAAATTGCCAAAGCTCTATTTAATATATTCCAATCTATTCTCCTGTTGTACATTTCTATATTTTCTTTTCCCTTTACCACTCCTATAACATAAAAAGCCAACACTCCTAAAGTTGTAGTTTTTATTCCACCACCTGTTGAACCTGGTGAAGCACCTATAAACATTAATATACAAAATAAAAATATTGTTCCAGGTCTCATAAGACCAATAGATATAGTATTAAATCCTGCAGTTCTAGTAGTTACACTTTGAAAAAAAGCAGCAATTATCTTATCAAAAAAATTCATACCACTCAAAGTATGAGGGTTACTATATTCTAATACAAAAATAAGAAATGTTCCACCAAAAGTTAGAATTATAGAAATTAAAACTGCTAATTTTGAAGTTAAATTAAATCTTCTTATATCTTTTCTAATTGCCATGACTACTGAATTAATTACAGAAAATCCTATTCCACCTAGTATTATTAAATATGCTACTGTTAAATTAATTGATACATTTTTAGCAAAACCTTCTAATCCATTGCTAAAAAGTGAAAATCCAGCATTACAAAATGCTGATACAGAATGAAATACCCCATAAAAAATGGCTTTGGATAAAGTAAAATTTAATTCCTTCATAAAAGTTATAGTTAAAATTATAGCACCTATAAATTCTATTATAAATACAGTTTTAAATATTTTTTTTATAAAATCTATTATTTCACCACTTCCATCAGCGTTCCTTTCATCTTTCAATGTCATTCTTTCATTAAAAGTCATTTTTTTTCCCGTTACTACAAATAAAAGAGATGAAAAAGTCATTACTCCTAACCCACCAAGCTGAATAAAAATAAGGATTATTATCTGCCCAAATGGATTAAAAACTTTGCTTATATCTACAACAGAAAGTCCTGTTACACAAATAGCTGAGGTCACTGTAAAAAGTGATCCTAAAAGACTTATGCTCTCTCCTTTTCTTAAAGATATTGGTAAAATCAAAATAAAAGTTCCTATAATTGTGGCTACTATAAAACCTAATATCATTTTTCTTGACGATGATAATTGTTTTAATATACCCTTATTTATATCCATAATTTTTTTACTCCTATTCTCTCATTTTTATCTTTTAAACATTTTATTATTATACCTCATTTATTCTATAGTTTCAATATTTTAACAGAAAAAAAAGAAGTCCTCTAAGAGAACTCCTTTTTTTCTAATTTATCTAAATCTTTCATTTCTCTTTTTATCATAAAGAAAGTTATAGAAAATGCTAAAACATCAGCTATGGGTGCAGATATCCAAACTCCCATCTCACCATATAATTTTGATAAAACTAAAACTAAAGGTATTAAAAATATAACTTGTCTTGAAAGTGTTAAAAACATTGTTATTTTAGGTTTTCCTATGGCTTGAAAATAAATAGAACTAACTATTTGAAACCCAATTACAGGAAACATAAAAGTATATATTTTCAATCCTTTTGCTGCAATACTTACAACTTCTTGGTTGTTTGTAAAAGCATAAATAAAATATTTTGAAAAAAGTTGAATTATCAAAAATGAAAATATGCTTATTCCAGTAGCTGCTAATATTGCTCTTTTTAGTATTCCTTTTACTCTTGGATATAATTTAGAACCGTAATTATATCCTGCAAGAGGAAGCAATGCTTGATTTATTCCAAATATAGGCATAACAAAGAACATAGCTATTCCTTGAACTATTGTCATAGCTCCCACAGCATAATCTCCAGAAACTCTTTTAAGAGTATTGTTTAAGGTGTATACAACCAACCCACCAGCTAGTTGCAAAAAACAGGGTGCAATTCCTAGTTTAACAATTTCTATCACTCTTTCTAACTTTAATTTCATATTTATTATATGAAGTTTTATGCCACTTTTAGAAGATAAAAAATATCCAACAGCCCAAATCATAGAAACAAACTGTGAAATTATTGTTGCAATAGCAGCCCCTTTCACTCCCATATCAAAAACAAAAATAAATATTGGATCCAATATTATATTTAAAATTGCTCCAATTAATAAAGTACCCATGGAAATTCTAGGGCTCCCATCTGATCTTATAGAAGCATTAGCAGAGTAACCTAAAATGGAAAATGGAAATCCTATGGCAATTATCTTTAAATAATTTGTAGCAGGAATAAATGTATTTTCACTAGTTCCCAAAAAAATTGCTATTTGATCAATAAAAATAAAAGTTAAAATACTTAAAATAATTCCTAAAATAGTACCTAAACTAATTATATTTCCTAAGTACTCTTCAGCAAGCTTTTTATTCTTTGCTCCTAAAGTTAGCGATACCATGGTAGAACCACCCATTCCTACCATAAGAGCAATACCAAATGAAATTATCATAGCTGGCATTACAAGTCCTACACCAGCTATATCAAAATGTCCAGTTCCTTCAATTCTTCCAATATACATTCTATCCACGATGTTATATAGAGCATTAACAATCATTCCTACCATAGCAGGCAAAGAAAATTGGATAAGTAGTTTTGTCATATTTTCTGTTCCCATTAATTTATGTTTAGATTCCATTTACACTTCCTTTTTTATAAAAAAATATAATCTTATATATCTTTTAAAAATATGTTTTGTGTTCTGTCTGGTCCAACTGAAACAACAGTTATTTGACACTCTAAAAATTCTTCCATTCTTTTTATATAATTTTTACAATTTTCTGGTAACTCTTCATAATTTTTCATCTGAGTAATATCCTCTTGCCAACCTGGTAACTCTTCATATATTGGTTTAGCTCTCATTAACGATTCTGTAGAGGCTGGTATAGAAGTATGTATCTTTCCATCTATTTCATAAGCAGTACATATTTTAATTGTATCCATTCCACTTAAACAGTCTATTTTTGTTATTACTATATCTGTAAGTCCATTTATATCTGTTGCATATTTTCCTACAACTAAATCTAACCATCCACATCTTCTTGGTCTACCAGTTGTAGCACCATACTCATGCCCTACAGCTCTTAGTGTTTCCCCAGTTTCATCATTAAGTTCAGTAACAAAAGGTCCTGCTCCTACTTTAGTAGTATAAGCTTTCATTACACCTATTATTCTATTTATACTTCTAGGTGATACTCCTGCTCCAACTGTAACTCCTCCTGCTGTTGGAGATGATGAAGTTACAAAAGGATAATTTCCATGATCTATATCTAGCATCATAGCTTGAGCTCCTTCAAATAAAACAAATTTGTCATCTTTTAAGGCTTGATGTATAATTGGAGTAGAGTCAATTATTCTATGTTTTAACAGTTCTGTATATCCTTTATAATCCTCTAAAATTTGCTCATAACTAAGTGCTGGAGCATTATAAATTTTATCAAAAATCATATTTTTCTCTTCTAAATTAAGCTTTAATTTTTTGGCAAATAGTTCCATATCAAGTAAGTCTACCATTCTTATTCCACATCTAGAGATTTTATCTGCATAACATGGTCCAATTCCTCTTCTTGTTGTACCTATTCTGTTGGCATCAGTTGCTGAGTCTTCTTTTAAAATATCTAATGTTACGTGGTATGGCATTATAAGTTGTGCTCTATCACTGATAAAAAGATGGTCTGTCTTTGCTCCCTTAGCATCTAGTACTGATAATTCTTTTAGTAAAACTTTAGGATCTACAACAACTCCTGGTCCTATTATACATTTCCCGTTTCCATGTAACATTCCTGAAGGTAATAGATGTAGGATAAATTTTTCACCATCAACTACTACTGTATGACCTGCATTATTTCCACCTTGAAATCTAACAACATAATCTGCTTTATGCCCCAACACATCAATAATTTTACCTTTTCCTTCGTCTCCCCATTGTGTACCTACAACAACATAACCAGCCATAATTTTTCCTCCTAATTTTTGTTAAAAATTTATATTAATATTAACTATTTTATTTTTAAAATTTCTATATAGTTAATATTTTTATTGTGTTTACATAAAAATAATTCTTCAAATTCTGTTTTAATATTATCTATAGCTTTTTCTGTATTATGTAAATCTGAAGTATTATAAATAACTTCATAATTATCAAATTCAGACATAAATTCTAAAATATCAGAATAATATCCATCATGGTCTGTTTTTATAAAAATTTTTCCACCTTTTTTTAAAAGCACTTCTAAAGTTTTAAATAAACTAGCTTGAATAACTCTATTTTTTAGCTTTTCATCCCATGGATCTGCAAAGTTAATATACACACCATCTAATTCATTTTCCCCTATAAAGTTTTCTATCTCTTCTGCTTTTCTTCTTATAAAGAAAATATTTTTAGCCTCTCTTCTTTTAGCCTTATCAGCTGACATTACCAATCTTTTAAATCTTAACTCCAAAGCTAGATAATTTCTATCTTCATGTCTTTCACTCATACCATTTGTGAAATTTCCACTTCCAGATCCAATTTCAAGATATAAGGGATTATTATTTCCAAAATGGTCATTCCATTTTCCCTTTGTTTCATTTATTTTTTCCTTATCAAAACCCAGATATTCTGGATAATCTAACATTTTTACTACATACGGATTATAATTTTTTCTTGGAAATGTGAAAAAATGTTGCCATAAATTATCTATACTATTCTCCATAAACTTTTCCTCCAAGATTTAATTCTAAATTAAATTTTCTATTTTTTTTATAACCTTGTCTATTACATTTTTATTTTTTTCAAATAATTCTTTAATCTCTTTTTCTTTAGATAGATTTCCTAATATTTCATTAACTGCTATTTCAAAATCAGAACAACAATCCAATTGAATTCCTATTTTTTTTCTAAGAAGCTCTCTAGAAATATCTTTAACATTTTGAGTATATTTTCCAAAAATAGGTATTTTACCATAAAAAAGTGGTTCAAGTAAAGAGTGACCTCCTATATTTACAAGTGTCCCTCCCACAAAAACTATATCTGCTATAGAGTATAATTCTCTTAAAACTCCCATTTTATCAACAATTACAACCTGCTTCTTCTCAGAAAGTCCATATTTTTCTATATGAGAATATTTTTCATAACTTAGTTTATATTTTTCCACTACCTCAACAACATGATTTACTCTTTTTAAATGTCTTGGAACTATAACAATAAGTCTATCTTCTATATCATACTTAATATTTTTTAATATTTTCTCTTCTTCTAATTCTCTTGTGCTACCTAATACTATTATCTTTCTATTTTCAACCAATAACTTTACCCTAAGTTTTTCTTTTTCTAACTCAGTATATTTTTCAAAACTTATACAAAATTTTAAATTTCCTAAATTTTCTACTTTTTTCTCTTGAGCACCTAGTATTATTATTCGTTTTTTATCTAATTTAGATTGCATATAAAAGCCTGAAACCTTATTAAAAATTGGTTTTAAGAAAAATTTAATCTTTTTATATCTTTTAAAAGATTTATCTGATATTCTACCATTTACAAAAATTATTTTGGCTTTTCTAGCACATAATTTTATTAAATTTGGCCATATTTCAGTTTCAATTATAATTAGTAAAGATAGTTCAATTTTCGATAATATCTTTTTTATTTTAAAATAAGAATCCAAAGGAAAATAAATAACCGTTATTTTCTCATAATCTCTATATTTTTGTTCTGCATTTTCAAATCCTGTATCCGTAAAAACTGATATTAAAATATTTTCTTTTCGTTTCTCTATTAATTTTTTTATTAAAGGCTCTGAAAGATTAATCTCTCCCATGGATGAACAATGTATCCAAATAGTTTTTTCTTTTTTTAGTAGTTCAAAATCTTGATTTATTCTTTTTTCAATAAATTTTTTTTTATTTTTACTAAATAATTTTGCTAAAAAACATAGAGGAGCTACTATAAAAACTCTCAAAAGATTATATAACATATCTATACCTCTATCTCATCAATATATTTTGATATTATATCACACACTTCCTGAGCATTCATTTTACTTGAATCTATTTCTATTGCATCATTTGCTTTTTTTAGAGGACTTTCTTCTCTAGTAGAATCTAAAAAATCTCTCTTTATTATAGCATCTAACACATCTTGAAAATTCTCATTTTCAATTCCTTTATTTTTATAGTCTTCAACTCTTCTTCTAGCTCTTTCTTCTGGAGAAGCTATTAAATATATTTTTAAATCTGCTTTTGGAAAAACAACAGTTCCTATATCTCTTCCATCTAGAATAGTTTTTTTTCCTTTAGATATTTCTCTTTGAAGCTCCACAAGCTTTTCTCTCACTTCTTTAATTGCTGCTACTTCAGAAACTAAACCCGTAACTTTTGGTGTTCTTATTTCCTCTGATACATCTTTTCCATTTATATAAAATTTATCTCCTACTATATCCACATGAATATTTTTTAAAATTTCTAAAATATTAATTTTTTCTTTTAAATTTATTTGATTTTCCAAAAAATAATAAGTTACCATTCTATACATAGCCCCTGTATCTAAATAAGTCATTTTATACTTATTTGCTAATATTTTTGCTATTGTACTTTTCCCACTTCCTGCTGGACCATCTATTGCTATAGTAATTGATTTTTTTAAAGTCATATTATCCATCTCCTAAATATAAGATTAAATTTTTCTTTTTTCTAAGCTTGAACTAATATAGCTCTCCATTCTTTATCTTTTTTTACCTCTAATATCTTATAGCCAATTTTTTCAATTTCCTTTACTATTTCATTTTCTTTTTCATCTATAATTCCAGATAAAATTATTTTTCCACCTGTTTTTACAACTTTTGAAATATCTTGAAGTAATAAAAGAATTACATCTGCTAATATATTAGCTACTACAAAATCAAATTTCTCATCTTTTAAACTTGATATTAAATCACCTTTTAAAACTTCAAATTGATTTTTGTCAATTTTATTTAGTTCCATATTTTCTTGAGCTACTTCAACTGCTAACTCATCTATATCTATTCCTACCACTCTTCCAGCCCCTAATTTTGCAGCAGCTATCATAAGTATTCCAGAACCAGTCCCCACATCTAAAACAGATACATTATTTTCTAAAATTTGTTCCTCCATCATTTTCACACAAAGAGATGTTGTTGAATGTGAACCTGTTCCAAAAGCTCTTCCTGGATCAAGCTCTATAACTAACTCTGATTCTTCAGGTGAATATTCTCTCCAAGTTGGTTTTACAACAAATTTCTCACTTATTTTTTCAGGATATAAATGATGTTTCCATGAATTTTGATAATCTTCTTCTTCATATGAACATATACTAACAGTATAAACCATATCTTCTCTTTCATCAAAGAGTTCTGATAATTTATTTTTTATTTCAATATTTCTTCTTTCTGAATAAAAGTTTCCTGGGTAATATGCTGAAACAGCATTGTCTACATCATAAAATTCTTTGGCATCTCTGTAATAATCTAAAGGATTTAAATCTATTAAAGGTTCATCTATCTTCAATCCTGTTGCTCCAAAATCATAAAAAACTTTAGAGATTTCTTCCCTTGTTTTTAATATATCATCACTTTCAAATATAACTCTTATTTCATTAACTTTCATCTAGCCTCCATGTTTTAGTACTTTAGTTCTGCATCTCCAATATTTATTCTTTCAATAGATACACAATCTCCAGTTTCATCATCTAAAACAACAGAAATTCCATTTAATCTAACATTCCCTTCTGCAATTTCAAATTTTTGTGGCATTCCAGTTAAAAATCTTGGAAGTACACATTCTATTTGAGTTCCAATTACACCACTATCAGAACCAGTCATGCCAACATCTGTTATATATCCTGTTCCTTCTGGTAATATTTTTTCATCAGCAGTTTGAACATGGGTATGAGTTCCATAAAGTAAAGATATTTTTCCATCTAAGTATTTCCCAAGTGCTATTTTTTCTGAAGTAGCCTCTGCATGAAAATCTATTATAATAAATTTAGTTTCTTTTCTTATCTCTTCTATTAACTCTTTCCCTAGTTTAAAAGGACAATCTATGGGATTCATAAAAATTCTTCCTTGTAGAGACACAACCGCTACTTTTTCACCTTTTGAAGATTTTTGAATAGTGTATCCTTTTCCAGGAACACCTTGTGGATAATTATGAGGTCTTAATAATCTTTCATTTCCCTCTATATATGTATATATCTCTCTTTTATCCCAAATATGGTTCCCACTAGTTATAACATCTATACCCCAACAAAAAAATTCATCTGCAATTTTTCCTGTTATTCCTTTTCCAGAGGCACTATTTTCTCCGTTCACTATAATAAAATCGTATTCTTTTCTTTTTTTTGAAATATAAGATGAGAGAGCATCTCTTCCTGGACTTCCTACTATGTCACCAATAACTAAAATTTTCATCCTTACTTCCTTTCATATTTTATAACAATTTCATAAGAAATTATCTACTAATTTTCTTTTAAATTAACTAGTAGATTATATCATAAAAATCAATTTTTTTGAATTTACTTTTTATCTATATTTATCTCTTATTATAAATAATAGTTTTATTATTCATAAATTTGATTTTTTTTTATAATATATGTTAAAATAATATTAAATCTAACTAACTAGTTATAATTTTTTAAATAATTTGGAGGTGCTATGACTAAAATTTTATATTTAGATACTGAAACTACTGGAATAACTGATAATTCAGCAATTGTTCAAATAAGTGGAATAATTAGGATAGGAAAGGAAATAAAAGAAGAATTTAACTTCTATATCAAACCTCATAAAGGCGCTGATATAGCTGATGAAGCTTTAGCTATTCAAAAAAGAACTCTAGAAGAAATAAATGCATTTCCAGATGGAAAAATAGCTTATGCTGAATTAATTAAAATTTTTGATAAATATATTGATAAATTTGATAAAAATGATAAGTTTATACTGGCAGGATATAATGTAGAATTTGATGCTCGTATGTTAAATAATTTTTTTAAATTAAATAAAAATAAGTATATGTATGGATATATAGGTCAAAAATTAGATCCTCTTTATCTTATTCCTTGGTTACAAATCTCAAAAAAAATACCTGTTTTAGAAAATAACAAATTAGGGACTTGGTGCAATCACTTTAATATTGAATTAGAAGCTCATGACTCTTTAGAAGATATTCGAGCCACTGCTAAACTTATTAATCATTTTTTTAGATTTTTAAAATAAAAAAATGGTTTAGTTCCTATTTGAAAATAGAACTAAACCATTTTTTATTTTTTAAATTTTTTTCCCAACTAATAATTTATCTAAATCACTATATCTATACAGTAGTTCCAAAGCTTTCTCCAATATTTCTACATCTTTATCTGTAAATCTTGAGTGAATTGAACTATCTATATCTAAAACTCCATAAATTTTCCCTTTATTTATGAGAGGAATTACAACTTCTGACTTTGATCTTATATCACAAGCTATGTGTCCTGGGAAATCACATACACTAGCAACTACTATTGCTTCTTGTTTTGTGAATGCTGCACCACAAACCCCTTTATTTACTGCTATTCTTGTTGTTGCTGGGAAACCACAAAATGGTCCTAGTACCAATTCATTCTCTTTATATAAATAAAATCCACTCCAGTTTAAATTTTCAAAGAAAACACTGATAAAAGCTGCCAGATTTGAAAAATTAGCTAATATATCAGTTTCATCTTTTAAATAAATTTCTAACTCTTTTAAAAATATATTGTGTTTCTCAGTTTGATTTAAATTTTCATACATTTCAATATTAAATTCCATGATTCCTCCCTAATATCTTTGCAGTTACTAAAATAGTATACCATCATTCTATATTTTATTTTATCTTTAAAAATCCATTTTCTATTTCAGAAATAAGAATATTCATATTACAGGCTCTTCCATGAAAATTTTGTATTTCAGAATAACTTTCTTCATATGTTTTCCACACCTTTAAGCCTTCTGCATTGAAAGCTCTTATATAAGTTTCTCTGTTTTTTAAACTTTCTAAACCAAAATTTGTAGAAATTTGTATTTTTTCTTCCCTAGTTGCATTTGGATTTGAGCATATTACATCTTCTAAATTTTGAGAAAAGAATATTATATCGAACTCGATACTTTTAGTTTTGTTCATTTTAAGTTCTGAAAATCCAAACATTTTTATAAGACATTCTTTTTTATTTATCGAGTGAGTAGCACTACCTACAAAACACTCATCCATATCAGTTACATAATATACTTTTTTTATATCTGTCATTCTTATTTGATCAGCTTTAGTTTCAGGCAATTTAAGAAAATCTGTGACCATTTTTTTTAATTGTCCCTCAACATTTAAACATGTTACATTATAAATTCTTGTATTTCTTTTATAAGCAGTTAAAAAATCTCCATTCATAATTTTAACAGTTATTTTTTTCCCATTTTTCCTTAATTCTTCCTCTACCCATGGCATTAAAGCTTCATTGTCACTATCTCCTTCCACTACGAATAATATTACTTGCGGCTCCATAGCTAATTCACCAACTTTCTAAGATATAAATCTAATGCTGATCTATTCAACATTAATGGAGAAATATTATCTTCACTCCATAAATTTTGAGAACGTAAATATTTTTGTCTAAAATTTGTGCTTCCAGATGTTCCTTTAAAATACGTATAAGAAGTGTCTCCATTTTTTATGGTTGATATAATTATAGATTTTCTATTTAATTTTTCCATAGGTAAAAGATTATGAGCAGTAAAAATTAATTGCCCTTTTGCATATTTTGCTAATTTTTCTAATAATATTGCTAATAAATATTCAAAAATATGAACATCTAACTCATCAATAAGGACTATCGCTTCTTCATCTTGAACATAATATATCAGTGCTGATAACAATGAAATTAATTTTATTGTTCCTGTAGATTCATTTTCAATATTTATCTTATTTCCTTCTCTTTCTACATAAAGACTAACCGCTATTTTTTTACTGTTTTCCTCTATTTTCTCACTTCTTTTTTCCAAAATTAATTTAGTACCAGGAACTATCACAGAAAAAATATCTCCTATTTGGCAAATAATTTTATCTAAAATTTCTACAATATTTTCATCATAAATATTACTTTTATTTTTACCAAAATTAATAGCAAATGTTCCGTGCACATCTTCTAAATGAGCTTTAATTGGAATAATTAGTTCCAAGTTATAAAGAGCCTGTTCTTTTAATGTTACAACCATTATCAACATCATAGCTTCTTTTATTTTTTTAAAATTATCAAAAAATTCTAATACTTCTCCCTTTAATTCTTCTCTATTTAAAGTTATTACCTGATCATATACTAATGCTAAATAGCTTTTTAATTTAGCAAATTCAAATAGCAAACTTTTTTCATTAATATTTGTGTTTATTTTTATCTTTTCCATTATTTCTTGTACAACTAAACTTTTTCTATTTTGAAAATATAATAAAGGAACAATATCCTCAGGATTATTTTGAACCATAGCAATAGCTTTATATCCAGCTCTACTAGATATTTTTTTATATAATAAATATTCTTTTTCAACATAAATATTTTCAAAATTATCTCTTTTGAATAAAACTCCCAATTTATAAATATATTCTTTATCTACAAATTGTACTTCTATTTCCATACTATTTTCACCAATTTTTATTAAATTATTTAATTTAATAATTAAATTTTCTCTAATTGAATTTGACCTCATAGTATCAAAATTTA
>CAMTIW010000042.1 GCA_947072665.1 uncultured Fusobacteriaceae bacterium
ACCCCCATGCTTGGGGGCAGGGGGTTGGAAATAGGCTTTAGCCTTTTTTTATAATGTATAACCCCAAATAAATAAAACTAAAAATAATATAGCTAATGGCACTCTTACAATTTCCATTTTTTTATAAAATTTACAAGTTTTTGAATTTAAATATTGAGCATTATCTTTTTTTAATAAATGTAAAATATATCCAAATATAAATAACAGTATAGAGATTAAAATAATTAGCATAAATACCTCCTATAAATATATAATGTTTGTGAAATCATTATATATTTATCTGGAGAGAAAAGCAAATAATATTTATATTTTTTGTTATTACATGATGATTTCTAAAAGAGAAAAAGCTCCAATTCCTAAAAGAATAGGTGTTATTTTGTCAAATTTTTTAGAGAATAATGTCATTATGATATAAGAAATAAATCCGAAAGCTATCCCTTTAGAGATACTAAATGTTAATGGCATCATAATAATAGTTAAAAATGTCGGAATAGCAACCTCTATATTATTAAAATCTATTTCAAGAACATGTTTAAACATATAAACACCAACTATCATAAGGGCAGGTCCCGTTGCAAAAGAAGGAATAATTGCAAATATTGGAGAGAAAAATAATGCTAAAAGAAACATACAACCAGTTGTGATGGCAGTTAGTCCAGTTCTTCCACCATCAGCAATTCCAGCAGCTGATTCTACAAAAATAGTTGTAGTGGAAGTTCCTAGAAGGGAACCAGCAACAGTTGCAATAGCATCTACTTCAAGAATTTTATCCACATGCATAATTTTTCCATTTTTATCAATCATACCAGCACCTTTTGAACATGCTACAATACTACCTAAAGAATCAAAAAGATCAATGAACATAAATGAAAGAATAGCACCAATAAATGAAGGTTTTAAAGCTCCTAAAATATCTAATTTAAAAGCTATAGGTGCAATACTAGGGGGAAGAGCTATGAAAGAAGTTGGTAATTGAACAACTCCAAATAACATTCCTAAAATAGTAGTTGTTATAATACCTATAAAAATTCCACCTTTAATTTTTTTCATATCTAAAAATCCCATTAGAGCAAAGCCAAAAAGACCAAGAAAAATTTTGATATCCATTTTTCCTAATGAAACTAAAGTTGCAGGATTAGCTACGATTAATTTCATCTCACTCATTCCTAAAAAAGCAATGAAAAATCCTATTCCAGCCCCTATTGCAATTCTAATTTCATTAGGAATAGCATCTATTATTTTACTTCTAAAACCACTTATTGTTAAAATCATAAAAAGGATTCCAGAAATAAAAACAACTCCCAGTGCTTGTTGCCAAGTAGCACCTTCTCCTAGAACTAAAGTATAGGCAAAGAATGCATTAAGTCCCATCCCAGGTGCCATGGCAAAGGGGACATTGACCCAAATTCCCGTGATAATAGTTCCTAGAGCTGCTGAAAGACAAGTAACAGTAATAAGAGCCCCTTTATCCATTCCAGTAACACTTAAAATTGATGGATGTACAATGAGAACATATGCCATTGTTAAAAATGTTGTAATTCCAGCTAAAACCTCTCTTTTAACAGTAGTATGATGGCTGTCAAGTTTAAAAAAATTTTTCATATTAATAAGCCCCCGTATAAAATATATTTAAAATAAAAAAAAGGTCTGTAAACAGACCTTGAGATAAACAAAGAGTTTTAATTTTATTTAAAACCTTATCTTTTTACATATTATTTTAGACCTTTTAGGGAAAAAAGTCAATAAAAATCTAAAAAATTGTTATTTAAAAAATATTTTATTAAATTTATAATTTTGACAAAAAAATAATAATAGTGTATTATCATATAAAAAGATAAAATGGAGGAAAATAGGTGAAAGTAGCTATAATTGGACCAAAAGATTCGTGCGAAAAAATATCTCAGGTGATAAAAAAATATTATTTAGATTTAATTCCAATTATTTATCCTGTTAGTAAAATAGAAGAAGCGTATTTAGAAGTGGAAAAAATTGATAAAATTTGTAATGCAATTATATTTTCTGGAATTGGTGTAAAAACAAAGGTAGAAGAAAAACTTCATATAAAATTACCGAGTATATATTTACCACATTTAGCTGCTAGTGTTATAAAAGCACTATGGGAACAAAGTATAAAATTTCCACAATGCAAAACAATCATAATAGATTCTGTAGAGCCTACTGATGTTTCAGATTTAATGGAAGAGTTGAAAATAAAAAATGTAAATATATATATAAAACCATATTCTGCTGATAATAAGGAACAAGAATATTTGAAATATCATGAGAAGTTTCATTTAGAAAAAAACGATGTTGTTTCAATAGTTGGATTAGGCTGGGTTTATGAGGAACTAAAAAAGAATCAAAGAAAAGTAGTTAGATTATATCCTATAATTAGCACAATTAGGCAATCTATAAATGAATTAATACATAAATTAGATGTTTTAAATATAGAAGAATCTACAATAGGCGTTCAAATTTTAAAAATAAAAATGGAAGTTGATATGGATCAATATCGTTTAATGGATACAAAATCTAAAATTGAAAGTGATATAATAGAATACTTAAAGGAGATACAAGGTTCGATTTTTAATGTAGGGTGGGATAAGTACGTTATTTACACGACAAAAGGAGCTTTAAATAATGAAGAAAATACATTGATTTTAAGAAAAATATTAAAAAAATTAGAAAAAAATAAAATAATATTGGGAATAGGAAATGGATATGGAAAAACAGCATATGAAAGTGAAATTAATGCTAAAAAAGCTTTAAAAAAAGCTTTAAAAGAAAATAAAAGTTCAATATATGAGTTAGATAATAAAAAATTAAAAGGACCTCTTTTCTCTTATGAAGAGTTAGAGTATGAATACATTGTTGAAAATAAAGAAATGAAAAAAATTTCAATAGAACTAAAAATTAATCCTCTTTATTTGAAAAAAATAGAAGCTTTGATAAAAAAATATTCAAAGAATTCTTTTACCAGTGAAGAACTTTCAAATTATTTGGATATAAGCGTTAGAAGTAGTAATCGTTTAATAAAAAAAATAGTTGATAATGGATATGGAATTAAATCTTTAGTAGAAATGACAAATACCGTGGGGAGGCCAAGAGAAATAGTTGAAATTATTTTTAAAAACGATTAAAAAACAAAAATATTGACATGTTATAAAAATTATTGTATTATAAATGAAATTAAAGTTTAAATTGAGGCGTATTTGAGACGAGTCTTAAACTAGGGGGGGAAATGAAAAATAAATTTAATTCAAGTTTTAAAAAAGTTTTTATAATAGTATTATTGATTGTTTGTATTACTGAGTTGATAGGTGCTTCAACTATCAATATAGGTGTTATAAAAATAGCTCTATTTCCTATGTTGTATGCTGTACTCATAGGGCTGATAATTACTCCTGACTTATTAGGAAAGAAATTAAAAGTTTTAAAAAAAGTAATAAATGAAAAAGAAATAAATATTGCTGGGGAAGTTGTAGGTATCGTTTTAATAATGTTAGGAATAAAATATGGAACTTTAGTTGGTCCTAATATAGATAAGATAATAAATGCTGGTTGGGCATTTTTAGCTCAGGAATTAGGTCATATAATAGCTCCTTTATTGGCTTTACCCTTGGCAATTTTTTTAGGAATGAAAAGAGAGGCAATAGGAGCAGCCACTAGTATAAGTAGGGAACCTTCCCTTGGAGTTATCTCAGAAAAATACGGAATTAATTCTCCAGAGGGAAGTGGAGTATTAGGAACATACCTAGTAGGAACTGTATTAGGAACAATTTATTTTGGGATTTTAGGTTCTGTTTCTATATTTAGTGGATTGCATCCCTATGCGTTGGCTATGGCGTGTGGTGTTGGAAGTGGAAGTATGACGACAGCTGCTGCTTCATCGCTAGCTTCAGTAGTTCCACCAGAAATGGTAGAAACAGTTTTAGCTTATGCTGCAACTAGTAATATGCTTTCTGGTATAACAGGAGTAAATTTTTTAATATTCGTGAGCTTGCCTCTATCAAATTTAATTTATAAAAAATTAATTTTAATTCGTGAATTAAAAAAATAGGAGTTGAAAAATGGGGAAATTAAATGTTAAAAAATTAATATTTCAATTGATAGTAATGTTATTGGTTGGATTAATGATATTAATAGGTCAAAAGATAGGTATAGGAACCTCTATATTGGAAGCACTTCCAGGAATGATAATGCTAATTTTAGCAGCAATGAGTGCATTTATAGTTAAAGATTTATTTCCAAAATCGATATTTCCAGCTTTTGGATGGTCAACTATAATAGGTTTGCTGTTGAGTATACCATATAGCCCAACATCAAAAATATTTTTACAAAATGTAAATAATATAAACTTCATGATGATAACGACTCCACTTCTTGCTTTTGCAGGAATATCAGTTGGAAATAAAATAAATGAATTGAAAGCAATGTCATGGAAGATAATTGTAATATCAGTATTTGTATTTACGGCAATATTTTTTTCATGTGCTACTATTGCTCAGTTAGTATTAAAAATGCAAGGTAAAATATAAATAAATGGAGGCGTAAAATGAGAAAAGAACAATTAAAACTGAAAGTTATAAAAGCAATTGAAGACAATAAAGAATTAATAATAGATGTAGGAAGAGATATTTATTCTACTCCGGAATTAGGATATAAAGAATTTAAAACAACCGAGAAAGTTGCTAATTTTTTAAAGAATTTAAACCTTACTGTTGAATCAAATATAGCAGTTACTGGGTGTAAAAGTATTTTAGAAAGTGGCAAGGAAGGTCCAAATATATGTATAATGGGAGAATTGGATTCAGTTACATGTGCTGACCATTGTGACTCTAAAGCAGGAGGTGCTGTTCATGCTTGTGGTCATAATATTCAACTTGGTGGAATGCTAGGAGCAGTATTAGGACTTGTTAAGAGTGGTGTGATGAATGAATTATCTGGAAAAGTAACAGTATTAGGAACACCAGCTGAAGAGTTTATTGAGATAGAGTACAGATCTCTTCTAAGAGAGCAGGGTAAATTAAGATATTTTGGAGGGAAACAAGAGCTTATTTATAAGGGATATTTAGATGATGTAGATATATCAATGATGTTTCATTCTTTAGATATGGGAGATAAAGCAGCCTTGGTAGGTCCAGTAAGTAATGGATTTATTGGAAAACAAATAAAATTCATTGGGAAAGAATCTCATGCTGGTTCTGCTCCACATGAAGGGATTAATGCATTAAACGCTGCTATGTTGGCTATTAATAACATTCATGCTCAGAGAGAAACATTTAAAGATACTGATAGAGTAAGAGTTCATCCAATTATAACAAAAGGTGGAGATATTGTTAATTCTGTTCCTGCTGATGTTAGAATGGAATCATATGTAAGAGCTAGAACAATAGAGGGGATGTTAGATTCTAATTATAAAATAGATAGAGCTTTAAAAGCAGGTGCAATGGCTGTTGGAGCTAAAGTTGAAATCACAAGTATACCTGGGTATTTACCTATTTTAAAAAGTTCTGAATTAGATGAAATTTTTAAATTAAATTTAGAAAATATAGGTATACCTGCTAATAAAATTATAGAAGGTGGAGATTTCACAGGTTCCTTTGATTTTGGAGATATCTCACATTTAATGCCAAGTATTCATCCTATGATAGGGGGGATAAGTGGAAATCTTCATACAAGAGAATTTAAAATTAAAAATGAAGAACTTGCTTATATTGTTCCGGCTAAGACTATGGCTCTAACAATTGTTGATTTACTTTTTCAAGATGCCCATTTAGCTAAAAAGATAATAGATAATTTTGTTCCCAAAATGGATAAAAAAGAATATTTAAGCTTTATGGAAGCTAGAGATACAGTGGAATTATTTGAAGGATAAAAAATATAAACAAAATAAAAACAGGAAAAATTATTTAATTTTTCCTGTTTTTATTTTTAGATAGAATAACTTATAAAATTTAGTTTATAAACAACATCATTAAAAATATCTTTTAAAATATTCTCAATTATTTGATTTTCATTTCCATATTGTATAGAGTTTTTATCAAAAATAGTTTTTACTTCATAGTTTCTATTATAATTAAATGGTCTATACTGTATATTTTTATACCCATTAAATGAAAGGAACTCATAACCACCCTTAACTGATAAAGAGTTTTTTTGAGTTACTATAGTTTTATTTTCATCTCCAAAAGCTTTCTCTTCTTTTAAATCTATTTTTCTAATATCAATATCACTGATATCAATATTTATCAAATAAGAATTTTTAGGAAGAGTGAAAAGACCTCGAGAATAGCCTCTTAAAAATACGTAATTACCTAAATTTGATCCTATTCTTTTCTCTGTAGAATTTATAATGAAATATTCTAAGTTAAGTGAATTTCTATAGTTTCTATAATTATAAAAATTTCTTGAGGAAGTAGTTACATATATATTTATTGTAACATCTTGCTCCAAGTTTCTTACTTTATTTGAAATAGAAGAACTATTTATAACGTTTAATACTGTTTTGTAATATCTTATTTTTGAAATTTTATTAGCTCTTGAAAGATGTTCAGTCTTATCATTTAAAATATTTTTCTCGAAAATTTCTGTAATTAATCTTCTATCAGAAGCGAGAGTTCTAGTATCAATATTTAAATTTGGGATTTTAGGGGCTAAATGATTAACAAAGTTACTACTTAGAAGATAAAGTCTTAAATTTTCTAAATCATTACTGTTATAAATTTTTTTAGCTAAAATATTTTCTTTAAGAATGACCAGTTGTATATGCTGGGCTTTAAAAGTTTCAATTCCAATTGGAGAATCTTGGAAATAATCTAACCCTTGCCCTAAATCTAAAATACTTTTTTCAGAAGGACCATATATTTTATATGATTCTATTCCTTTGGATAGTTTGTTTTTTCCGATCATGGAACTACAACCTACAAAAAAAATAAGTGCCATAAAGATTATTGTTTTTTTTATCATAATATTTCTCCTATTAATAACTAAATTTTTGTTTTGTTTAATTATACATTATTTTATTAAAATAGGCAATGAGATGCAAAAAAAACTTTCCAAATATTCAATTATTGAATTTCATTTTCTTAAAACGTTCGTTTTATATTTTTTTTATTCTAAATAAGAAAAAAATGAACATATAAACTTGCAAAAGTATTGAATAAGTTGTAATATAAGTTATATCAATAATCTTTTTTTTAATCATTCTAAAAAATTAAGAGGAGACAAAGCTATGATAAATAAGAAAATTTATGATTCAATGTCAATTAAATTGAATTTAGAAGATATTCCAGGAGAAATACCTAAATTTGATCCACTAATTAGAAGAGCACCTAAAAGAGTAGTAAAATTGGAGAAAGAAGATATTTCTTTAGCACTTAAGAATGCACTGAGATATATTCCAGAAGAATTCCATGAAAAAATTGCACCAGAATTTTTAGATGAACTTATGACATATGGAAGAATATATGGATATAGATTTAGACCTGAAGGAGCTATATATGGAAAATCAATATTCGAATATAAAGGGAATTGTATAGAAGGGAAAGCAATTCAAGTAATGATAGATAATAACTTAGCCTTTGATATAGCATTGTATCCTTATGAGTTAGTTACTTATGGAGAAACTGGACAAGTATGTCAAAATTGGATGCAGTATATTTTAATAAAAAAATATTTAGAGAATTTAACGCAAGAACAAACTCTTGTAATGGCATCAGGGCATCCTACTGGATTATTTAGATCAAATCCTAATGCTCCTAGAGTAATTATAACTAATGGATTAATGATTGGTGCATTTGATGATTATGATAACTGGGCTAGAGCTGCAGCAATTGGAGTTTCAAATTATGGACAAATGACAGCTGGTGGATGGATGTATATAGGTCCTCAAGGAATAGTACATGGGACATATTCTACAATATTAAATGCAGGAAGATTATTTTGTAATGTTCCTGCAGATGGAGATTTATCTGGAAAACTTTTTGTAACATCTGGTTTAGGTGGAATGAGTGGAGCCCAAGGAAAAGCAGCGGTAATAGCTAAAGGTGTTGCAATAATTGCAGAAGTTGACCTTTCAAGAATACATACGAGATTGGAACAAGGGTGGATAAATAAATTTGTTTCAACCCCAGTGGAAGCTTTTTTACTTGCTAAAGAAAAACAAAATAATAAAATTCCTTATGCAATAGGTTATCACGGAAATATAGTTGAGTTATTGGAATATGCTTTAATGAATAATGAAAAAATAGATTTACTTTCAGATCAAACCTCATGTCATGCAGTATACGATGGTGGATATTGTCCAGCAGGAATAACTTTTCAAGAAAGAACTAGATTATTAGCAAAAGATAGAGTTTCTTTTAATAAACTTGTAAATATAACGTTAAAAAGACATTATAATGTTATAAAATCATTGGTAGAAAAAGGAACTTATTTCTTTGATTATGGTAACAGTTTTTTAAAAGCGATATATGATATAGGAATTATAGAAATTTCAAAAAATGGAAGAGATGATAAAGGAGGATTTATTTTCCCTTCTTATGTTGAAGACATATTAGGACCAGAACTTTTTGATTATGGTTATGGACCTTTTAGATGGGTTTGTTTAAGTGGAAAAAAAGAAGATCTTTTAAAAACTGATGAAGCAGCTCTTTCACTGGTTGACCCTAACAGAAGATATCAAGATAGAGATAACTATATGTGGATAAAAGATGCAGATAAAAATGCTCTTGTTGTAGGAACTCAAGCTAGAATATTTTATCAAGATGCTATGAGTAGAACCAATATAGCACTTAAATTTAATAAAATGATAAGAGATGGAGAGATAGGACCAGTTATGCTAGGAAGAGATCATCATGATGTGTCAGGAACTGATTCTCCATTTAGAGAAACATCAAATATAAAAGATGGAAGCAATATAATGGCAGATATGGCAACACAATGTTTTGCTGGAGATGCAGCTAGAGGAATGACTATGGTTGCTTTACATAATGGTGGTGGAGTAGGTATTGGAAAATCTATAAATGGTGGATTTGGTATGGTATTAGATGGAAGTGAAAGAGTGGACGAGATTTTAAAACAGGCTATGCCTTGGGATGTTATGGGAGGAGTAGCCAGAAGAGCTTGGGCACGTAATATTCATTCTATTGAAACATCCATTGATTATAATAATGAAAATAGAGGAAAAGACCATATAACTTTACCATATATAACAAATGCAGATTTTATTGATAAATTAATTAATAAAATAAAATAAAATTTATAATGAGGAGGATTAAAATGGCAAAATTAGTTCAATGCGTTCCAAATTTTAGTGAAGGTAAAGATTTAGAAAAAATAAAAAAAATTGCAGAACCTTTTCAAAATAACGATAAAATAAAATACATGGGTGCAGAACCTGATGCTGATTATAATAGAACTGTAATAACAGTAATAGGAGATCCTGAAGAAGTTGCAAAAGCTGTTATAAAATCAGCAGGGATAGCTTCACAAGTTATAGATATGACAATCCAAAAAGGAGAACATCTAAGAATGGGAGCAACTGATGTGATTCCTTTTATACCCATTAAAGAAATGACTACTGCTGAATGTGTAGAACTTTCTAAATATGTAGGAGAAGAACTTTGGAATCAATATAAAATACCAGTTTTTTTATATGAAGATTCTGCAACTGCTAGTAATAGAATATCACTGCCATCTATTAGAAAAGGGGAGTTTGAGGGGATGGCAGAAAAAATGAAATTAGAAGAATGGAAACCAGATTTTGGTGAGAGAAGTCCTCATCCAACTGCAGGAGTTACAGCTGTGGGAGGTAGAATGCCACTTATAGCTTTTAATATAAATTTAGATACAACAAATGTAGAAATAGCAAAAGAAATAGCAAAGTCAATAAGATTTTCAAGTGGTGGTTTTAGATATATTCAAGCTGGACCTGCAGAGATAAAAGAGAAAGGGTATGTACAAGTTACAATGAATATAAAAGATTATAAAAAAAATCCTATATATAGAGTTTTTGAAACTGTTAAAATGGAAGCAAAAAGATATGGTATAAATGTTATAGGCAGCGAGATTATAGGTGCAGTTCCCATGGAAGCATTAGTAGATTCTATGAAATATTATTTAGGATTAACTGATTTTAAGATGGAGAAAATAATTGAAAATGAACTTTTAAAATAAAATAATTTAAAGGGAGTGATTTAATGAAAGCAGATTTAATTATTTATAACATAGGACAGTTAGTAACTTCAAGAGAATTAGAAGAGTTTTCCGGAACAGCTATGGAAAATATTGAAATTTTAGAAAATGCATATGTAGCAATTAAAGATGGACGTATTTTAAATTTGGGGACAGAAGATTTTCCTAAGGACTTAATATCACTATCAACTAAACTTATTGATGCAGAACAAAAAGTTTTAGCACCAGGTTTAATAGATTCACATACTCATTTAGTTCATGCAGGAACAAGAGAAAATGAATTTGTTGATAAGATAAAAGGTGTACCATATCTTGAAATATTGAAAAGAGGTGGTGGAATATTAAGTACAGTAGAAGCAACAAAAAAAGCTTCTATAGACGAACTTGTTGAAAAAGCAAAAAAAAGTTTAAATTTAATGCTTTCATTTGGAGTTACAACAGTTGAATCTAAAAGTGGATATGGACTGAGTTTAGAAAGTGAAATAAAACAGCTAATGGTAAATAGAGTATTAAATACGTCGCAACCAATAGAGATTGTGTCAACTTTTATGGGAGCTCATGCAACTCCTGATTGGTATAAAGGAAAAACTTCGGAATACGTGGAAGAAGTTATAAAAATGTTACCTTCGATTAAAACTAAAGGGTTAGCTGAATTTTGTGATATATTTTGTGAAGAAGGAGTTTTTTCAATTGAAGAAAGTAAAAAAATATTAGCTGAAGCTAAAAAATTAGGATTTAAAATTAAGATTCATGCTGATGAGATTGTATCCATGAAAGGTGCGGAATTAGGTGCGGAATTAGGTACTATATCTGCTGAACATCTAATGGGTATCAGTAAAGAGGGAATAAAGGAATTAAAGAAAAAAAATGTAATAGCAAATTTACTTCCAGGTACTTCATTTAATTTAGGTAAAAAATATGCACCAGCAAGAGAAATGATAGAAGAAGGAGTACAAGTAGCCTTATCAACTGATTATAACCCAGGTTCATGTCCTACAGAAAATTTACAATTAATTATGCAAATTGCTGCAACAAATTTAAAGATGACCCCTAAGGAGATTTTTAAAGCAGTTACGATAAATGGAGCTAAAGCATTGGGAAGAGAAAAAATTTCTGGATCTATTGAAATTGGGAAAAAAGCAGATATGGTTATTTTTGATGCTAAAAATATAGACTATATATTATATCACTTTGGAATTAATCACACAGATAGTGTTTACATCAATGGAACTTTGGTTTATAAAAAAAAATAAATATTATTTAGAAGGAGCTTTATTATGAAATTAATTGAAATGAGCATATTGAAATTTTTAGATGAAGTTGATTCAAATTCTCCTGCACCAGGAGGTGGTTCTGTTTCAGCTCTTGTTTCAGCCCTGGGAACATCTCTTACTCGTATGGTAGCTCATCTTACTTTTGATAAGAAAAAGTTCAAAGAATTAAGTGAAGAGGATAGAAATTGTTTTAAACTTAATTTTGATAAAATGGGGGAAATTAGAAAAAAATTAGAGATACTAATAGATAAAGATACAGAAGCTTATAATTTAGTTATGAGTGCATATAAATTACCTAAAGAAACAGAGGAAGAGAAAGAGAAAAGAAATGAGTGGATTCAGAATTCTTTGAAAGAGGCTATATCTACACCACTTGAAATTTGTAGACTTTCAAGAGAGGCATTAAGAATTATGGGTATAATTATAAAACATGGAAATAAAAATGCCATAACAGATTTAGGGGTATCTGCGATACTTCTTCTTTCTGGAATTGAGGGTGGGATTTTAAATGTTATGGTTAATTTATCTTCTATTAAAGATGAAACATTTAAAAATTTATGTTTAGATGAAACTAAAGAAATAATTGAAGAGTCACAAAAATTAAAAAATAATATTATGGAATTTGTTAAATCTTATCTATAAAAAATATACTTTATTAAATATTAATTAATAGTTAAATTAGGAGGTTTATTTTGAAATTAATAATAGGTGATAAAAAATTAACTTTACAAGATTTAATAAATGTAACAAGAAAGGGATATGAAGTTAAAATCTCAGAAAAAGCCATAAAAAAAGTATTGAAATCTAGAGAATTAGTTGATTTATATGTTGAAGAAGAGAGAGTATCTTATGGAATAACTACTGGATTTGGTAAATTTTCAGATAAAATAATATCTAAAGAGGATACAGGAAAACTTCAAAAAAATCTTATTATGAGTCATGCCTGTGGAGTGGGGGAGCCTCTTTCAATAGATGTTGTGAAAGGGATAATGTTTTTAAGAGCTAATAGTCTTTCCAAAGGACATTCAGGAGTAAGATTAATAATAATTGAAACTCTTTTAAATATGATAAATAAAAATGTTACTCCGATAATACCTGAGAAAGGATCTTTAGGTGCATCTGGAGATTTAGCACCACTTTCACATATGGCTCTTGTTATGTTAGGAATGGGAGAAGCATATTTTAATGGTGAGAGACTAGAAGGTGCTCAAGCTATGAAAAGAGCAGGAGTGAATATATTAAGTGAACTATCTTCTAAAGAAGGTCTTGCTCTTATAAATGGAACTCAGGTTATGACCTCTGTTGGGGCTCATGTGACCTATGATGCGATAAATTTAATGAAGCATTTAGATATAGCAAATTCTCTTACCATGGAAGCTTTAAATGGAATTATTTGTGCTTATGACCCAAGAGTACATGAAGTAAGAGGTCATGAAGGACAAATAAAAACAGCTGAAAATATAAAAAGAATATTAAAAGGCAGCTCTTCTATAAAAAAACAAGGGGAACTTAGAACACAAGACCCTTATGTTTTAAGATGTACTCCTCAGATTCATGGGGCAACTAAGGATGCTTTAGAATTTATAAAAAGAAAAGTAGAGATTGAAATGGATGCAGTGACAGATAATCCTATAATTTTCCCAGACACAGATGATGTTATTTCAGGTGGAAATTTTCATGGTCAACCCATGGCATTACCTTTTGATTTTTTAGGAATAGCAATTGCTGAAATGGCAAATGTATCTGAAAGAAGAATAGAAAGATTAGTTAATCCTAGTTTGAATTATGGACTCCCTGCTTTTCTAATAAAAGATGGAGGACTTCATAATGGTTTTATGATAGTTCAGTATAGTGCTGCTTCTCTTGTTTCAGAAAACAAAGTATTAGCTCACCCAGCTTCGGTGGATTCTATACCTTCATCTGCTAATCAGGAGGATCATGTATCCATGGGAACTATTGCAGCAAGAAAAGCTCGAGATATTATGGAAAATACTAGAAAAGTTGTAGCAATGGAGATTTTTTCAGCATGTCAAGGTATTGATTTAAGAAAGATTGAAAATTTAGGAGAAGGAAGTAAAAAAGCCTATGAAATAGTTAGAAAGAAAATAAATTTCTTAAAAGAAGATAGAATAATGAACATAGATATAAATACCATGGAAGAGATTATTATTTCTAATAAAATTGTAGAAAAAGTTGAAAAAACAGTGGGAAAATTAAATATTTAAAAAAAAAGGTGTAAGAGATAGAAAAATTCATCTCTTACACCTTTTATATTTATTTAATTAGAATTTGTAACCAAGAGATAAAGTAACTCTTGAGTAATCTAATTTAGACTTTTGTGTAAGTGTATTATCTAAATTTGATAATGAAGCTTTAGCTTGGTTAACTTGATACATAACATCCATAACTATGTTGTTATATTCCACACCAGCACCAGCTGCATAATATAAACCATTGTCTACAGTAGCTCTAGTAGAGAATGAAGTACCATCAGCATCATTAGAATTAATATGTCCATCTTTAATGTTGAAAGAGTATCCAACGTTTGCTTTTAAGTAAGGAACAAATCCATTCATAGAATCAAAGTTATATTTTCCTGTTGCATATACTGGTACTGAGTTATATTTAGCCATTTTTGTAGATCCCTCATAAACACCGTCAGCACTATTAAAATCTACAGTTTTATTTCTTGAGTGTACTTGGTAAGCAGTTCCTAATCCTAATTCAAAGTTTGGAGTAAAGTTTCTAGTTATTTCAACTGCAGCTTCATAACCTATTGTATAAGTTTTGTCATTAAGACCTTCAAATTTAGAATATTTAGACCAAACATCTCCACCTATTCTACCATAATAGTTCCATACAGCTGGAGCTACAACTGGAGCTACAACAACCTCTTCTACTATAACTTCTTCTACAACTGGAGCTACAACCACTGGCTCTTCTATAACTATTGGTTCTGCTACTATTTCTTTTCCGTAAGATAAAGCTGATAAAACAGCTAATCCGATTAAAATTTTCTTCATATTAATTCCCCCTCATATTGTTTTTGTTGATAAAATAATATTACTCTAATTAATAAAATTTGTCAATAAAAATGTAATATTAATATTTTTATTTCTTATAAAAGCTAATAAATTAAATGATTTTTCAACAAGTATACTAGTTTATATCGTTATATTAATAGAACTAAAATAGAATTAAAGGTTCTAAAAAAGAAAGTATTGACAAAAATAAAATAAAATAATATATTTTATATGCATAGTTTTAATTGTGATAAATATGGAGGGAAAATGGAAAGATATTGGAAAGGTAGGTTTGATAGCAATGATGCTTCAGATTTAAGAATTTGGCAAAATATTAAAAATATAAAAGAATACGAAAGTGGAAGAGCAGTAGCTTTTATAGGTTATGATACAGATGATGGAGTGGGTAGAAATCAAGGAAGAGTTGGAGCAAGACTAGGCTCTAACGCAATAAGAAAAGCTATGCAATCATTTCCTATTATGAAAAATTTTAAAATATATGATTACTTAAATTTGGAATCTTTTAAAATGGAAGAAGCTCAAAAAGAATATTCAGAAAAAATAGCTGATGCTATAAAAAAAAATATATATCCAATAGGGTTAGGTGGAGGGCACGATATAGCTTATGGGTCATATTGTGGTATAAGAAAAGCTTTTCCTGATAAAAAAATAGGGATTATAAATTTCGATGCTCATTTAGATATGAGACCATATGAAAAATATGGAAATTCAGGAACAATGTTTAAACAAATTTTAGATAAAGATAAGAATGTTAATTATATGATAATAGGATTTCAAGATTCAGGAAACACTAAGAGAATAGTAGATTCAGCAAAAGATTATAATGTTAAAATTATTAAAGAGGGTGGAAGTTATAAAGATATTATTCCTTATGTTATGGAATTTTTAAAAGAGAATGAAGTTATATATGTAACTTTTTGTATGGATGTTTTTGATATTTCAGATGCACCAGGTGTATCTGCTCCATCTGCAATAGGATTTGACAAAAAAATTGCAAGAGATATTTTTATAGAAATTCTAAAAGATGG
The DNA here is from genome assembly GCA_947072665.1 of uncultured Fusobacteriaceae bacterium. Lineage (GTDB taxonomy): Bacteria > Fusobacteriota > Fusobacteriia > Fusobacteriales > Fusobacteriaceae > JAGNZR01. The sequence continues at coordinate 15,544 of CAMTIW010000042.1, forward strand.
CAAAATTGTATGTACAGATTTTGCTGAAGTCAATCCAAATCTAGATATAGATGATAGGACATCTAGATTGGCTGGAAGACTAGCTTATGAAATTATATTAAATGAAGAAAGAAAAGAATTAAATAATCAATAATTCACTTCTATATATTCATTCATTTTTTTTAAAATTTTTAAAATTTTATGAGAAGGTCTTAATATACTTTCATCAAGAATATATATTTTATTTTTTTTAATGGCAGATAAAGAATTCCAATGAGGTCTATCTTTAATATTTTGAATAGTATTTTTATTGTGAGAAGTTATAAAAATAATATCGGGATTAGATTCAAAAATAATTTCTTCATCAGAAATAATCCAACCAGTTTTATTTTTAAAAATATTTTCTCCCCCTAAGATGTTTATTAATTCATTTAAAAAAGTTTTATCTCCAAATGAAAAAATATTAGGTTCTGAGTTTATTTCAAAGTAAATTGTTTTCTTAGGAACTCTTGTAGTTCCTATTTTTTTTAAAATATTAATTTCATTTTTAAAATTTTCAGACAATTGTTCTGATTTTTCTTTTTCACCAATTATACTACCAATTTTATTGATAGTTTTAGGAATATCAGCTATTAATTTAGGAGTATCAATATAATAAATTGGAATACCTAAATCTTCAATAATTTTAAAAGGCTTTTCTGATTTTGGAATATTATATG
>CAMTIW010000043.1 GCA_947072665.1 uncultured Fusobacteriaceae bacterium
GATTGTAAATAGTTGACGGCATATAATTCTATACTTTCCTAATATATAAAAAAAAGTTGAACCACTTTAATAGTTCAACTTTTTTTTATATAATTAATTAGCTTTTCTTGCTACTTCTACTAATTTTGCAAATTCACAAGCATTGTTTAAAGCTATATCAGAAAGTACTTTTCTATCTAAAGTAATTCCTGCTTTTTTCAATCCATTCATTAATACAGAATAAGTTATTCCATTTATTCTAGCTGCTGCATTTATTCTTATGATCCAAAGTTGTCTCATTTTTCTTTTTCTTACTAATCTATCTCTAGTTGAATAAACAGCTGCTTTATTTACTGCTTGGTTAGCTTGTTTGAAAACGTCACCAGATGCACCTCTAAATCCTTTAGCTGCTTTTAAAACTCTTTTATGTCTTCTTCTTCTTACTATTCCAGTTTTAACTCTCATTTGTCTTTCCTCCTATCTTTTGTTCCAATTTTTCTCGAACTATCTTCCTACTCCGTATGGTAATAAAGCTTTCATATGTTTTTTTAAAGTTCCAGTAACAACCATATCTTTCTTAAGGTTATTCTTTCTCTTTTTTGTTTTCTTTGTTAAGATGTGACTTTTTCCTGAATGTTTAACTACGAATTTTCCTGTTCCAGTTACTTTAATTCTTTTTTTAGCCCCTCTATGAGTTTTCATTTTTGCCATTGTTATGTATCCTCCTCTTTCAAATATTAACTATTTTTCTTTGGTGTTAGTATTAGATGCTTTTGTTTATCTCTGTATTTCTTATCCGCATCTGCTACTTCTGCAAATTTCTCTGCTATCATCTCAAGTGTACCTATCCCTAATTCAGAGTGCATCTTTTCTCTTCCAAATAAAGTAAGAGTGACCTTAACTTTGTTTTCTTTTTCCAAGAATTTTTCAATATGACCCATCTTTGTTTCCAAATCATGATCATCTATTCTAGCACTAACTTTAACTTCTTTAAGAATTACTTGTTTTTGATTTTTCTTGGCTTCTTTTTGTTTCCTTGTTTGTTCATACTTAAATTTTCCATAGTTCATAATTTTACAAACTGGTGGATTTGCTGTTGGAGAAATTTCAACTAAATCTAATTCTTGTTCTCCAGCCAAATCTAATGCAGCTTGTGATGACATAATACCTAATTGTTCTCCTGAGTCTGAGATAACTCTAAACTCTTTACCTCTTATTTTTTCATTAATTCTAACTTTGTCAGAAATAATAAACACCTCCAAAATATTCTATAAAAAAAAGACGTTTTTAAACGCCCTATTATAACCTTAAAATAAAGACATAATGAATTACAATCATTAATAATATCTTTTTTCAGATTGACAACCTTAACTGATTTAATCTTTTTAAGGTGAGAAACAGGGGTTTCTACTTGTATTCATATAATTCTTACTATTATTTAGTACAGATTATATTTTTCTAACTTATTTAGTTTAACATGTTTTTATTATTCTGTCAAATATTTTATTATGGTGCACCTAGCAGGGTTCGAACCCACAACCTTCTGATCCGTAGTCAGATGCTCTATCCAGTTGAGCTATAGATGCTATTTAAATTTATTTTTAAATAAAAAAAGGCAGTATAACCTACCTTATTATGTTCAACGTGGCGGTGAAAGAGAGATTTGAACTCTCGATACGGCTATAAACCGTATACTCCCTTAGCAGGGGAGCGCATTCGGCCGCTCTGCCATTTCACCTTTTTGCATGGCGGAGAGCCAGAGACTCGAACTCTGAAGCGTTACCGCGTCGGTTTTCAAGACCGATTCCTTACCAATTAGGATAACTCTCCATGCAAGTAAGATAATATCACATTTTTTTTTTTATGTCAAATATTTTATTTTATTTCTTACACAAATTCCCAACCATTAACTATTAAATCTAATTTTCCAGTTTCTGGATCCATAATCAAACCATGAATTGGAATATTTTTAGGCATAAGAGGATGATTTTTCACTATGGAAATACTTTTATTTAAAGACTCTTCCACATCTTCAAATCCATGTAACCATTTTCTTATATCTATTCCCGAATGGAAAAGATTATTTATTAAAGAATGTTCTATTCCTCTTTTCATCATTTTATCAACCATCTCAGTGGTATCTAAATTACAAATACCACAATCATGATGGGGTATTATATATATTTCTTCTACTCCCAGCTCATATATTGCTACTAGTATACTTCTCATTGCACTTCCAAAAGGGTGTACTATTGTTCCACCAGCATTTTTAATTATTTTAGCATCTCCATTCTTTATATTTAGTGCTTGAGGAAGAAGTTCTGTAAGCCTAGTATCCATACAAGTTAATATTGCTATTTTTCTATCTGGTGATTTATCTGTATCATACTTTTCATACTCTTTATTTTTAACAAATTCTCTATTAAACTGAATTATTGTTCCTAAATTATATTTTGTACTTTCAGATATAACCCCAAACTCATTTTCTTGAAAATCTTCATTTCTTCTTTTTATGCTATCTCCAAAATATTTATTTTTCATTTTTCTCCTATATAAATAAAAGTACCCGAAATCACTTTTTCAGGCACTTTTTTCGTTAATTTTTAATTTTCTTGTGCTATTAAAAGATTCATTTCCTCTATTAACATATCTGCATTTAGTCCGTGTGCATCTATTCCTTCTCCTATGCTCTCACCTGAGGCAATCATACATCCTATTCATCCCAGTCCATATTTCTGGAATATTTTCGTTATAATTGGATATTTTTGTGCTACTTCTAAAATATTCATATCTCTAGTTATCTTCATTTTTTCCCTCCTATTTTATTCTTTTTTGCTATTCAACATAGTACAATAATTTACTTATTTTGTCAACTATTTTTAGAAGCTATTTCATAGTTTTTATCTACCTATTGCATTTACTAAATCATGTATTCTCACAACACCTACTAATATTTTATTATCAAAAACTGGAAGTACCGATATTTGACTTTCTCTATTTTCCATCATTTCAAGAGCATCGATAGCCATCTTATCTTTTTCAATAACAGAAAAATTTTTAGTCATTATATCCTTAGCTTTTAAAGTAAAAAATTCTTTCTCTCTCCCCAAAGCTCTTCTTAAATCTCCTTCGGTTATTATTCCTTTCATAAAATTATCATGCATAACACAAACAGTTCCCAACCTTTTTTTACTCATAATAATAACAACTTCATTCATACTAGAATTTTCATCACAAGTCGGAATTGATTCCCCTTTATGCATGACATTTTCTACTTTCATTAAAAGTCTTCTACCTAAACTTCCACCAGGATGATAAACAGCAAAATTTTCTGGTTTAAAATCTCTAATTTTTATTAAAACAGCAGCTAACGCGTCCCCCATTACAAGAGTACAAGTAGTTGAAGACATGGGAGCTAAATTTAATGGACAAGCTTCTGAGTTTACTCCTATGTCCAATATATAATCAGCTTCTTTTCCTAATTTTGAATTAGAATTCCCTGTCATCGCCACTAATTTAGCACCTATTTTCTTTATTGACGGGATAATTGCTATGACTTCATCACTATTTCCACTGTTTGAAATTGCAATTACAATATCTTTTTTTCCAATCATTCCCAAGTCACCATGTAATCCTTCTGCAGAGTTCATAAAAACAGTCAATGTCCCTGTTGATGATAAGGTAGCCGCTATTTTTTTTCCAATTATTCCAGATTTTCCTATTCCTGTTATAACAATTTTTCCTTCTGAATTTATTATTAAATTAGCTATTTTAATTAAACTCTCTGAAATTCTATTTTTAACTTTTTCTAAACTTTCAATTTCTGTATCAAATATAGTTTTTGCATAATTTATTATATCAAAGTCCATTTTAAATTTATCTCCTCATATATTTAAATTTTCTTTACTAAGTCATCTATCTCCAGTGCAATTTTTAATATCTCTTCAAATTCACTCAAACGTAACATATTTGGTCCATCTGATTTAGCTGTTTCTGGATTTGGATGTACTTCTGCAAATATAGCATCTATACCTATTGCAAGACCTGCTCTCATAAGAGGAAATACATATTCTCTATCTCCAGAAGTTGCATCTCCTAATCCACCAGGCTTTTGAACAGCATGTGTTACATCAAAGACAACAGGATAACCAAATTTTCTCATCTCTAATAATCCACGCATATCTACAACCATATTGTTATATCCAAAAGTACTTCCTCTTTCACATAATAAAATATTAGAATTTCCAGAATCCTCCATTTTTTTCACTACATTTTTCATATCCCAAGGAGCTAAAAATTGACCTTTTTTTATATTTACTGGAAGACCTGTTTTTGCTGCTGCAATCAACAAATCTGTCTGTCTTGATAAGAATGCTGGTATTTGTAAAATATCAACAACTTTAGCTACTTCTTCACAATGCCAAGTTTCATGAACATCTGTTATTATTGGAAGACCTAATTCATCTTTAACTCTTTTTAATATTCTAAGCCCTTCTTTCATTCCTGGACCTCTAAATCCATTTATAGAAGATCTATTAGCTTTATCGTAAGATGCTTTGAAAATAAGGTTTATACTTAATCTACTACATATATTTTTTAATTCTTCGGCTATTTTCATTACCATTTCTTCAGATTCAATAACGCAAGGACCTGCTATTAGTGTAAATCTTTCCTTTCCACCAATATCAAATTTATCAGCAATTCTTATTTTTTTTACCTCGTTTACAATCATGGAAACCTCCTAGTTTTTTTCTCTATTTTTCAAAATTTCTCTTCTTAAGTATTCTCTATCATCAAAATGGTATTTTTCTCTATTTATAATTTGATATGTTTCATGTCCTTTTCCTGCTACAACTATTATACTATTTTTTTCTGAAAGTTGCACAGCTTTTATAATAGCTTCTTCTCTATCAATTTGAATTATAAGTTTTTTCAATATGTTTTTATTCTCTAAAAGATCCTTTGAATATCCTTTTAAAATATCATTTATTATATTTTCTACTGGCTCTGTCCTAGGATTATCAGTTGTTACAATGATAATATCACTATACTCTTCTGCTATCCTTGCCATTTTAGATCTTTTTTCAGTATCTCTATCACCACCACAACCAAAAACTGTTATTATTTTTTTATACTTCATCTCTTTAACTGTTTTCAAAAGATTTTCTAAGGCATCCTCTGTATGAGCATAATCTACTATAGCAGTAAAATTTTGTCCACAATCAATTATTTCAAATCTTCCAGGTGCACCTTTTAAAAAAGGTATTTTTCTCATTATTGTTTCCCACTCATAACCTAAAACTAGCGCTGCTCCTATGGAAGCCAAAATATTATAAAGGTTATATCTTCCTAAAAGAGATACTTTTATTTCAGATCTTTTTTCAGTATTTTCATATATGAATTCTACTAAATTTTTACTTTCATCTATATATTTTGCCATTAGTAAGCCTGAATCTATTCCATATGAAATTCCTTTAAATTCTTGAAAATATTTAACTCCATAACTGTCATCTATATTTATTACAAATCCATTCTTTTTTTTCTTTTCCTTCAAAAAAAGTTCCCTTTTTGCTAAAAAGTATTCTTCCATATTTTTATGAAAATCTAAATGTTCAGGAGTTAAATTACTAAACATTACAACATCAAACTCCAACATATCAACTCGTCCTAAAACCAAAGCATGGGAACTCACTTCCATAATCAAATATTTAATTCCTTTTTTTATTGATTTCACACACATTTTTATTATATCTAAAGATTCTGGTGTTGTATTTGGTGCTTCTATTATTTCATCCCCTATTTTATATTCAATAGTTCCAATTCTAGATACTTTTCCATCTAAAAGTTCCTCTAATAAATATGTTGTTGTTGTCTTTCCATTAGTTCCTGTTATTCCTATTATATTTAATTTATTTTGAGGCCAATCATAAAATTCAGATGCAATTATCCCTAATTTTTTTCTTAAATCACTTACTAAAAAATATTCTATTCCCTCTTTTTCCTCTAATTCCTTTGAGTGTAAAATACATTTAGCACCATTTTTAATAGCTTTTTCTATATAGTCGTGACCATCCATATCTTTACCTTCCAAGGCTACAAAGATATCCCCTTCTTCTATTAATCTGGAATCATATTCCATTTTTTTATATTTATTTTTATCTAATTTTAAATTTTTCATAAAAATCTCCTTTAAAATAACTAACTATATTTTTAATTATTTTAATTTTAACATATTTACAACAAAAAAAGATACCAATAAATTAGTATCTTTTTTATTTTATAAATTTAATTTTTATTTGATATTGATTCTACACCTGGTAAAGATTTACCCTCTAAATACTCAAGTGAAGCTCCTCCACCTGTAGATATATGAGTAAATTTATCTGCATATCCAAGCTGAATTGCTGCTGCTGCTGAATCTCCTCCACCAATGATTGTTGTAGCTCCTGTTAGGTTAGCAATTGCTTCACAAACACCAATTGTTCCCTTGGCAAAGTTTGACATTTCAAATACACCCATTGGTCCATTCCAAATAACTGTTTTTGCTCCTAAAATTTCTTTTGAAAATAATTCCACAGTTCCAATCCCTACATCAAGACCCATAACACCATCAGGTATTGCATCAACTGAAACAGTTGAGTATTCAGCATCGTTATTAAATTCTTTAACAATAACAGTATCTATAGGTAATATAAGTTTTCCTTTTCCTTTTAGTAATAGTTCTTTAGCTAATTCAATTTTATCATCTTCAACCAATGAATTTCCTATATTTTTCCCTTGAGCCTTTAAGAAAGTAAACATCATAGCTCCACCTACTAAAACCTTATCTGCTTTATCCAATAAGTTTTCAATTACTCCTATTTTATCTGAAACTTTAGCTCCACCTAGTATAGCAATTAGAGGTCTATCAGGATTAGAGACTACTCCACCTATAAATTTTATTTCTTTTTCCATTAAAAATCCAGCTGCTGTTTTTCCTTCTCCAATATTTTCAGCTATTCCTACATTTGAAGCATGAGCTCTATGAGCAGTACCAAAAGCATCATTAACAAATAAATCTCCTAAAGATGCCCAATATTTTCCTAATTCACTATCATTTTTAGATTCTTTTTTTTCCACAAGATCTTCATATCTTGTATTTTGGAACATTACTACTTCCCCTTCTTTCATTTCATTTATAGCTGTTTCTAATTCTATTCCTCTAGTTGCATTTATAAATTTAACAGGTTTTCCTAAAACCTCTGCTAGTCTTATAGCCACTGGTGATATATCTCTTTTTGCTAAATCCTCTTCAGTTTTAACTTTTCCTAAATGTGAGAAAACTATCGCTTTTCCTCCATTTTCTAAAACATATTTAATTGAAGGTAAAGCTTGTATTATTCTATTTTCATCTGTTATTTTTCCATCTTTCATAGGAACGTTAAAATCTACTCTCATCAATACTTTTTGTCCTTTTACAGCTAAATCAGTTATTATTTTCTTCATTTAAATGAACCCCCATTTTTATCTTTTCAAAAATAGCGGAACTATAAAGTTCCGCTATTTACTTTTTATTATATTTTATTTAAATTTTTTTTAATTATTTAGTCAATTCAACAAAATGCTTTAAAGTTCTTATTAATTGAGCAGTATAAGACATTTCATTATCATACCAAGATACAGTTTTAACTAATTGCTTATCTCCAACTGTCATTACTTTTGTTTGAGTTGCATCAAATAAAGATCCAAACTCGCAACCAATTATATCAGAAGATACTAATTCTTCTTCTGTATAACCAAATGATTCAGTTGCAGCAGCTTTCATTGCAGCATTAACTTCTTCCACAGAAGTCATTTTTTCTAAAACTGTTACTAACTCAGTTAATGACCCAGTTATTACTGGAACTCTTTGAGCAGCACCATCTAATTTCCCTTTTAATTCAGGAATTACTAATCCAATAGCTTTTGCAGCTCCAGTTGTATTTGGAACTATGTTTGCAGCAGCAGCTCTACCTCTTCTTAAATCACCTTTTGCATGAGGACCATCTAAAGTATTTTGGTCATTTGTATAAGCATGTATAGTTGTCATTAACCCTTCAACTACTCCAAACTTATCTTGTAAAACTTTTACCATTGGTGCTAAACAGTTAGTTGTACAAGAAGCTCCTGATATAACTGTTTCTGTACCATCTAGTATATTGTGGTTTACGTTATAAACTACAGTTTTGATATCTCCTGTTCCAGGTGCAGAAATAACTACTTTCTTAGCTCCAGCAGCTATATGTAACTCAGCTTTTTCTTTTGCAGTAAATATACCAGTACACTCAAGAACTACATCAACAGCTAATTCTCCCCATGGTAAATTTTTTGGATCTCTTTCAGCTACAACTTTAATAGTTTTTCCATTTACTACAAATCCACCTTCAACTATTTCTATTGTTCCGTTAAATCTTCCTTGTGATGAATCATACTTAAAAAGATGAGCCAAAGTTTTTGCATTTGTTAAATCATTTATTGCTACTACTTCAAACTCAGGGTTATTTGCCATTAATCTTAATGCTAATCTTCCTATTCTTCCAAATCCGTTAATTGCTACTTTAACTGCCATTTTAATTCCTCCTGGTTATTCTTATAATTTAATATTATTTTTCAAATTTATTTTTAATTACTCCTAAATAATACTTTATACTACTAACTTTGTCAATAAACTTATAGCTTTAATTTTAATCTTTAAATGATAAAAAATTATACTTTTAATATTTCTAACATATCTTGTGGGAGTTCTACTTCTACAATTTTCAATATTTTAGTTTCTGGATCTAAATAATTTAATCTATAGGAATGGAGCATCTGTCTAGCTGCCCTTTCATCTTGTCCACCATAGAGTTCATCACCTAATATTGTAAATCCTTCAAGGGAAAGATGAGCTCTAATTTGATGAGTTCGTCCTGTAAATAGTTCTGCTTCCACAAGGGTTAAATTATTTATTAAATCTCTCTTTAGAACTCTAATTATTGTCTTTGCAGTTTGACCTCCGTCCTCTACTGAAAGCTCAACTCTTCTTAATTCGTCTCCAATTTTCCCAATTGATTTTTCAATTATATAAGTATCTTCTGGCATTATACCTAAAACAATAGCTTTATAGAATTTTTTTACCTCTCCACTATCTTGTAAAAAAGATTGAGAGTAAGCATTTTTAGCTACAACAATTAATCCTGAAGTATTCATATCCAATCTATTATAAAATCTTGGGATTTCATTTCCCATATTTAATTTCTGAAAATAATCTACAACCCCATTAGCAAGTGTCATATCTACTTTTTTCTTAGTTGGATGTACTATTATAAATGGAGGTTTATCTAGTATCAAAAGATTTTTATCTTCATAAGCAATTTTTAAATCCATATAGATAGGTTTTATTCCTGTCTCTTTTTTCTTTTCCACAACTATTAATCTATTTGGTTTTTTTAAATTTTTCATTCTCTTATCCAATCTAACTTTTTTTCCATTTAAATAGATTTCAGCATTTCTCAGACCACGTCTAGAATAATTTTTTATATCTGTAAGATAATCCCCAACTATATATGCCTGATATTCTGGCTCCACTGTAAATCTTTGCATAATTTTCTCCTAGATAACATTTTAAGTTCTTTGATAAAAAAAGAGAACTTTATTTAGTTCTCTTTTTTCTATTTTTTAATTAATTAGATTTAACAGCGATTACTTCTATCTCTACTTTTACATCTCTAGGAAGTCTTGCTACTTCTACACAAGCTCTAGCAGGTTTTACTTCTCCTAAATATTCATTATACACTTCGTTTATTAAAGCAAAATCATTCATATCTTTAATGAAAACTCCAGCTTTTACTACATCAGCAAGAGTATAACCAGCAGCTTCTACAATAGCTTTTACATTTTCTAAAGATTGTCTTGTCTGTTCTTTTATATCTTCTGAAACAACAGCCATTGTTGCTGGTACAAAAGGTATTTGTCCTGAAACATAAAGAGTTCCATTTACTTCAACTGCCTGTGAATAAGGTCCTATAGCGCTTGGTGCATTTGGTGTGTTAATAATTCTTTTCATAATTTTTAACCTCCTAATATTTTTTTATATCTATATATTAATTATACTCTATTTATTATATTTTTCAATACTTTTAATTACAATATTAACTAATATCTATTTCCTAATAATCCTATTGCTTTTTTTATTTTAATTATTTTATTTTTAGCTAATAATCTAGCTTTTTCAGCACCTTTATATAAAACTTCCTTTACATAATCTGGATTTTTTTCTAATTCTTCTCTTTTTTCTCTTGCTTCTTTAAAATATTCTAAAATAATTTCTAATAATTCATTTTTAGCATGGCCATATCCATAATTTCCTTTAATAAAATTATCTTTCATTTTCTCTAACTGTTCTTGAGTTGCGAACAAAGAGTATAATTGAGTAATGTTATTATCTGGATTTTTAGGCTCCTCTAATGGTGTTGAATCTGTTACAATACTCATAATTTGTTTTTTAAGTTCTTTTTTTGAAGCAAACATATTTATTGTATTTCCATAAGATTTACTCATTTTTAACCCATCAGTACCTGGAACAACAGCTAAACTTTCTATTATTATTGGTTCTGGTAATTTAAAAATATTTTCACCATATTTTTCATTAAATTTAATTGCTATATCTCTTGTCATTTCCAAATGTTGTTTTTGATCTTTTCCAACTGGTACTAAATCTGTATCATAAATCAATATATCTGCTGCCATTAAAATAGGATAAGATAGTAAACCCATACTTGGAGAAATCCCTTTATCTATTTTATCTTTAAAAGAATGTCCTCTTTCCATAAGAGCAACTGGAGTTAAATTTGATAATATCCAATATAATTCTGTATGTTCTGGAACATCTGATTGTAAAAAAATTGTTGAATTTTCTGGATTTAGTCCCAAGGCTAGGTAATCTAAAATTATATCATAGGAGTTTTTTCTCAGTGCGTCTGGATCAGTAGAAGATGTTAAAGAATGATAATCTGCTACAAAATACATACCTTCATATTGATATTGATTATCTATAAATTGTTTTATTGCTCCAAAATAATTTCCCAAATGAAGAATTCCACTTGGCTGTATTCCTGATAAACTTCTTTTCATTGAATATACCACCTCATATAACTTAATTTTTATATAAATAGTAACATATTAACAACTAAAGTTCAATCTCTTTAACTATTTTTAAAAGTATCTCTACTAATATTTCCCGTTGCGGTGATTTCGTCATGGGAATATGATCTGAGTCTATGGTATAGTATTCCCAACCTCTTTTTTCTATTCTTTTTCTCATTAATTTTTTGGGTTCTATTAAATGTTCAAAATTTATTGGATTTGTACAGTCTATGAAAGCACCTTGAATTTTCTCTCCTGTCCCATTTAGTTTTAATTTTTCAATATATGGTTCCCATGGCATATTTTTTATTAAATCAGAATTTTTCCCGAAATATTTACCTGGTAAAAACCAACCTTCACCCTCATTATTTACAATTTTTAAAAGTTCATCTTTCCTTTTTTTATCAAAAATATCCAAGATACATTCATTATTTTCTAAAAAAAAACTATCTAAATATATCTGTTTTTTTATCTTTTTAGGAATTTGATCCACTACTCCAGAAATTACTGCTCCACCATATGAATGACCTAGAATATAAATATCTTCTAAACCGTTAAAAATTATACTATTAACTATATCTTTTATATGAAAACTTAAATTTATTTTATTATTTAAAAGATGACATCTCTCTCCAAGTCCAGTAAGAGTTGGGGTATATACATCATACCCATACATTCTTAAAAGATTAGCTACATCTCTATAAACCCATCCTCCAACTCCTGCTCCATGAACTAATATAAAAGTTCCTTTAGTTTTAGTTTTAGATTTAGATTTTAGATTCCAATTAATTGGAGATTTGTTATTATTAATTAAAAACTCATTAGTTTTAGTAAAATACCCCTTCTCAAAAAAACCTCTATTAGCCGATAATGGACTAGGATGAATACCTTGAATTATGAGATGATTTTTATTTTTTATAAATTTTAATTTAGATTTAGCCATATTTCCCCATAGAATAAAAACGATAGGATCTTCTTTTTTCCCAATTAATTCTATTATTTTATCAGTAAAAAGTTCCCACCCTTTTTTAGTATGGGAGTTAGCTTCTCCTTCTCTAACTGTCAATACTGTATTTAATAAAAAAACTCCCTGTTCTACCCATGAAATTAAGTTGCCATGTTTTGGAATAATGAATTTTTCATTTGTATCTTTATATTCCAACTCTAATTCTTTATAAATATTTCTTAATGAGGGAGGAATTTTTATATTTTCATTTACTGAAAAGGCTATTCCATTACCTTGATTTACTCCGTGATATGGATCTTGGCCTAAGATAACAACTTTTATGTCTTTGAATTTTATTTTGTTAAAAAGATTAAAAACATTTTCTTTTTCAGGAAAAATATTTTTATTTTCATACTCATCTTTTAAAAAATTTTCTAACTCTATAAAATAATCTTTTTTTAATTCTTCTTGGAGCAGCTCCTTCCAAGATTCTTCTAAATTCATTTCAAACATAGTTTCCTCTTTATTCATATTATTATTTCTTTTCCTCTGTTATATATCCTTTGATTGCTACTTCCTCTCAACTTAAGATTCAAATTTTTTAAATCTTTTTCAAATCTTCCTTCAATTAGATAGTCAATCATACTTACAACATCTATAGTGGTGAACTCTAATACTTCTTCCAATGTATAACCTGTCCATACATATATTTTTTTATTAGGAAATTTTTTATTTATTTTTTTTATTAGATTTATTACTCCCTCTCTATTTTTATGATAAAAGGGATCTCCACCTAAGAAGCTAATATTCTTATGCCTTGACTCTCTAATAATTTCTAAAATACTTTCTTCTGAATAATCCTCTCCACCTTCATAGTTCCATGTAGATGTATTCCAACAATCTTCACATCTGTGGTCACAACCTTGAAACCACAATGTTAGAGTAAAACCTGTTATAGAATTTATACAATCGTTTCTATGAATTTCAGCTATTTTCATTTTTATCTCCTAATCAATGTCATTATAAAATATCGCTATTTAACATGTACATTTCTTTTATCTATCTCTTTCATTCTACCGGATATCGCTTTTCTTTCTGCTAAATTTGATAAATAACCACAAGTTCTTTTTATTACTGAAAGTTTTTTAGCATCTGTATTTCCACATTGTGGGCAAGTATATGTGCTATTTTTAAAATTATATTTTATTTCACCTTCATATTTACAAACATAACATTTATCATTTCTTACATTGAACCCTTGATATTCAATTCCTACTTCATGACCATATTCTATTAGCTCTAAAATTGCTTGTGTATTGTTTTTAACAAAACCAATTTCTGAATAATCTATATTTCCCCCAGAAGAATATTTAATAAAAGGTGCTTCTATTTTTAATTTTTCAAAGGCATCTATTTCTAATTCAGAAGAAAAATGATATGAATTTGTATAATATCCTCTTTCACTTAGCCACTTAGGCATAATGTTAGAAAAATTTTCTAAATCTTTTTTATAAAAATTATGAACTAAAGCCTCTGCTGGAGTTCCATAAAGACTTAAAGGAACATTGTACTTCTCTTTTATTCTCTTTACTTCCATATCTAAAAATTTCATGATTTCTAGACCTAATTCTTGTCCATCTAAATCTTTAATTGTTTTTCCATTTGTTAAAAGTCTTACAGCATCATCAATTCCAACATATCCATATGAAATGGATGCTTTATCTGTTCTACAAATTTTCTCTATTGTTTCATCATTTTTTAATCTATCTATTGCTCCATAAACAAATAAAACTGGAGCTTGTTCTGCTCTTAATTTTGTTGAAAAATTAAATCTATAAACTACAGCTTCTTCAATTATTTCAGAAGCTTCTTTTAAAAATTTAAAATATTCCTCTTTTAATTTTTTTAAATCTCTATTTCTGTCAATTATATTATATTTATCTAAAACTTTAAGTGCTGGTTGAACCAAATTAATAGTTTGTACCCCAATATTGAATCTTCCATAATTAAGAGGCTTTCCATTCTCTAAGTATTCATGATTAACTCTACTTCTACAACCCATTCTTGCATATGTTTTTCCATTATCATAATCTTCTCTTGAATAATGCAAAATATCTGGATAATAACATTTACTTATACACTCACTTGCAAGTTTTGTTAAATAATAATATTTATCTCCTTCTTTGAGATTTAAACCATCTACAACAATATAGTTTATTTTAGGAAAAACAGCTAATTTCCCTTCTTTTCCTAATCCTTTTTTTCTAATTTCAAAATATGATTTTATAATTTCTTCACTTTCCCAAGAAGTTGGGATTGTAAACATAATAGTACTAAATGGAGTTTGACTTGCTGAACTTATTGAATTAGTTTGATATTCATAAGTTTGACAAGCATCATAAATATTTTTTGCTGTTTTCTTTTTTGCATAGTTAAAAGGTTTTTCCATTTTCTCTTGTAAAGCTATATTAGAAGAAGATATCTCTCCGAATTCATTGTTATATTCAATGTCTAGCATATATATGGCGTCTTTAAAATTTTTAACAAAATTCTTTTTAGCATATTTTGCTAATATTTCATTAAAGTCTCCAATTGATATTCCTCCATATTGCTGATGTGCAATATTAGCTACTATTTGGCTAGTAACAGTGGATGCAACTTCAACACTTTTAGGTTCTTCTATATCTGCATTATTTATTTTAGTCCCATTTTCTAACATATCTTTTAAATTAAAAATACAACAATTAGTCATTGGAGTCCCTGCATAATCCATATCATGATAATGAATAGTCTTTAATTCATGTGCTTTTAAAACTCGCGGTGGAAGATGTTTCATAGCTAAATGTTTACTATATTCTCCTGCTATTAAGTCTCTCTTTACATTAGGTAATGATGAATCTTTATTAGAATTTTCAGAAGAACCAATTTCCATAATTTCATTCATTGAATCCACCATTTCATTTAATTTTAATCTTTCTTGAGTTCTTACTGCTCTATACGAAATATAGTGTTCTGCAACATTTTTAAATGGTGAATTTTGGAGTTTTTTAACTACAATATCCTGTATTTCTTCCACTTGCAGTTCTTTTTTCTTCAGCTCTTTTTCTACTGATTCTATTATTTCATTAACTCTTTCTCCAGGAAAGTTTTCTTTCATAGCTTGAAACGCTTTTGATATTGCTGTGAATATTTTTTCTCTATCAAACTCAACTTTTTTTCCATTTCTTTTAATAACTTTGTTGGACATAAATTTCCTCCTTTTTCAACTCCAATTAAAACAAAAACAAGATATAGTGTTTAAATAAAAAAACCCTACTATATCTTGTACACCATAAAATGTTTTTAGTCAAATTCTTAATATCAATGCTAATCATATATCTAAATTGATATTAGATATTAGAAGCTTTTTTTCTTAATTTTTTCCATTTTTTGTACAATCAGGAAATATTTTTGTCATTCCACATGCAGAACACTTAACTCTACATTCTGGAGTTAAATTTACTTCTTCAGCTTTTTTAAATTCTCTTTTTAAAAATTCTTTAGAAACTCCGATTTTAACCATGTCCCATGGTAAAATATCTTCCAATTTTCTTTCACCAATATATTTTTTACTATCTATTCCCAATTCCACCATTGCTTCTTCCCAAATAGAAAAATTATCTCTATAATCGTCTAATTTTGCACCTTTTCTCCATGCAAGTTCCACCAAATCACCAATTTTTTCATCACCTCTGGAAACAATACCTTCAAGATAAGATTTTTTCATATTATGAATTTTCAAATTGCACACTTTTGATTTATCAAAAAGATTTCTTAAAATATTATGCTTTCTTCTCATCTCATCAAAATCCATCTGTTTATGCCACTGAAATGGTGTATGAGGTTTAGGTACAAAGTTTGAAACACTCACTGTTATGCTAATTCTTTTAGATATTGCACGACAAGCTAAAGCTACTTTATTAGCTAAATCATAAATTCCCATGACATCTTCGTCGGTTTCAAATGGAAGGCCTATCATAAAATAAAACTTAAAACTTTGCCATCCTGCATTCATGGCAGCTATAGCTGTTTCCATTATTTCATTTTCAGAAACTCCTTTATTTATAATATC
>CAMTIW010000044.1 GCA_947072665.1 uncultured Fusobacteriaceae bacterium
GAGTATAAATTTATCATTTTTTATCATATGTATATCTGAATTAAAAAGTATATCTATATTTTCTATTGATTCTGAAAATATTTTATTTTCTAAGATAAGACTCCATACAATAGCTTTCTCTTTCTTATTTTTATCATGTACTGCTATTATTCTTATGAACTTTTCATTTTCTAAAGTTATAATAGCCAAATCTATTAAAATTTCAGTTTCTATTTTCAAGATTCTATTCCCAATTTTTATTTCTTTAAAATTACCTTTTAGAGAATCTATTTTTAGTAATTTTCCATCTATAAAAATCAATTCATTTTCAAGTAGTTTCCTATTCTCCAAGGTTGTATAAATCTCTCCTTGTCCTAAAATATTAGTTTCTACAAAAATAAGTCCACCAGGAAGAAAAAACCAACTCTTTTTACTTGTTAATTTACAATTATAATTCACAAACTCCATTCCTACAACACCTAAATTATTTTTAGAAACACCTGCTGCCCATTTTTCTTTTATATGTTGAGTTTCATAATTTTTCTGAGCATCTACTCCATACATAGATTCTTTTATTTCTGTTGTGCCTGGAATATAGTGCATATCTATTCTATTCCAATAATTTTTGTATGCAGTTAAATCTTCATTATATAAATAATAAGCACCATCTCCAGTAAACCATCCCTCTTGGTTTTCATTATTCATAGATTCATAGTTTCCAATTCTATCAGAATGAAGAGCCAATCCAATTGCATATTTAGATGTCTTATAAAAATACCTATTCATATTATTGAAACAGTAAAACTTATCTTCATATTCAGTATATTTATAATTATTATTTTTTAAAAGTTTAGCTATATAATAATAAAATAATGGGTTTTTTTCATTATCTAAATGATTATAACTTTTATCTAATTTCAATTCTCTTAAAATCATATTTTCTAATTCTTTTTTTATATTTTCTTTGGCATCTATGGCTAAAAAAATAATAGAATTAATTATCTCATGGCCAATAACATGGTCGTAACTATCTTTTCTAGTTATTGAGCGCCCATTTACACAATCTGAAATTCCACCTTTATATAATAATGGTAAAAACGAATCAAAAATTCTTTTATAAATTTCATCTTTATTTTTTATATATTTTTTAAATTCACTTCCTGAAATAATATGAAAAATCTCTCCTACACCTCTAAGTAAAACATTCCCATAAGTTCCCGTATAAGCAATTGAGCCATGTTGAATAAAAGAACCCTCTCTATAGAATCCATCTCGTTCTTCACCATTTATATTTGAAAAATATTCTTTATATTTCCAAACTATATCAATGGATTTTAAAGCTAGTTCTATTTCCTTTATATCTTCTAATAAAATCCCTCTTATTAGTGATACTTTTACTGTATCAACTCTATTTCCACCAGTTGAAACTCTAAAGGGTGTTTTTTTAGGATGAATTGCTACTGGATTATTTCCTGAATATCTTGGATCTGGTTGAAATTTTCTAGTTACATTGATATATCGCTCTATATCACCTTTCTGTAACTTCTCTTTCAATATGATTAAAATATCTAAAAGTTGTAATGGATAGCCCAATTCCCAATGCCACCAATTGCCATCTTCAACTGCTTTTTCATTATATAAATTAGTATAAAAACTCTCTAATGAAGAAACTATTAAACTTAAAATTTTCTCGTTTTTATAATATTTTGATTCTTTTATTGAATAAACTTTAGCTAGTATAAGAACTTTTTTTAAAATTTGTGTTCCTTTATTCAATGTCTTTAATTTTTCCTTATCACTTAATTTTTCAGCTTGTAACTGTTTTTCATCTAGCAATATCTTTTCAGCTTCTAGTTCCAACATAAATAATATTTTTTCTGGAAAAGCACCATCACCTAAAAGATATTTTAATCTTTGATTTCTCATATTTTCCAACAAGATATTCTCCTTATGGTTCGTTTAAATTAAATCTATAATTCTATATAGCCAGTTTGCTAATGGGTCTTTTATTTTCTGCATTTCTGAATAAAGTTCATTTAACATCTCTTTTTTTATATCCTTATATTTATCTTCATAGAATAAATTTGTAATTTCTTCTGGATCAGCTTCCATATTGTAAAGTTCTCCCTTATCAGAAGCATTAAATACTAATTTATAATCTTTTCTTCTCCACATTCTCTGTTCAAAAGAGACGAAATGCCCTGCTAATTGTGCCAAGATACCTTTTCTTTCTGTATGGTCTTCATTTTTCAATATTGGTATCATGCTTTTCCCATCAAAAAATTTATTAATTTCTTTTCCAGCAAATTCGCTACAAGTAGGAGTTAAGTCATGTAAATATACAAATTCATCATTTCTACTTCCTTTCTCAATAACCTCTGGTGATTTTATTATCATTGGAATTCTATAGGTTTTATCCAACATGAACTCACCTTTTTCAATCAATCTATGAGCTCCCATAGCATCTCCATGGTCTGCTGTTACAGCTAAGAAAATATCTTCATATAGTCCTTCTTCTTTCAAGAATTTTATAAATATTCCAATAGCTTCATCTATTAAAGTTATATAACCCCAAAATTTAGTTATAATTTCTTTCCATTTTTCTTCTGAAGCATCTCTAACTCCCCACATTTTTGAAATATACTCATAATAAAGAGGTCTATTTTCTAATGGATTATAAAAACTTTTTTCTAAAATTACATCTTTTGGATTATACATAGAATAAAATGGTTCTGGAATTACACAAGGAGTATGTGGTCCCCAAAAATTTAGCCATATGAAAAATTCTTTTTTTTCTAACCTTGATTTTTTTATATAATCAATAGCTTCTTCCACTACAAAATAAGGTAATGTTGCTTCTTTGGGACAATGAAGTAAACCATAAAGTTCTTGAATTTGTAAATGTGGATTCTCACCAAAATATGCTTCTGTTACATATGGTACTTCAAAACCTTTTTCTTTTAACCAATGTATATATCTATCCTCTTGTTTAGGACTAGAATCAAAAACTAAATTCCCATAAACCCTCCCACCTGGATAGCCATAACCATCAAAATTATGGCCTTTAAATCCAAAATCTCTAGGTAATACCTTCCCTCCTATATGCCATTTCCCAATATATAAATGATTATGTTCATCCAATGCTGAAATTATATTTGGATTTTCTTTACACGGATCTACAATGGCTGCTTTTTCTACATTTCTTGTTATTTTATGATTAGTTGGCATCTGGCCTGTGAAAAGTGATGTCCTTGCAGGACAACACACTGCTGCTGGTGTATAAGCTTGGTCAAAAGTCATTCCATCCCTAGCTATTGAATCTATATTTGGTGTTTTTACAATATTATGACCATAAGCTCCTAACATATCGGTTCGAACTTGATCTAAAAGTATTAAAGCTATATTTTTATCCATTTTTTTCCTCCCATATTCTTAATTTATCTTCAAAATATTTAGCTCTTTCTGAATTTTCTATTTTTTCTATTTTTTGAGGATTTATTTGAAGAGGGTCATTTTCATTATCATACAACCATCTTTCAGTTATTTTTTCTGGTGAATATCCTCTATTTATAACATAGGTATATTTTTTATCTCTAATAGCTCTCCATCCAAAGTCTAAATTATTTTTTTCTGCTCTCTTAAATTTATTTATAGCTTGAATTTGACCTGGATAGCAAGTCATTATAGCCTCATTATCATTTTCTAATCCTGTTATAAGTACTTCTTTTAAATCCATACCTTGAACAGAACTAGGAATTGGGAGTTGCATTAAACTTAATAAAGTAGGCATCATATCTACACTATTCAATATACTTTTACTTTTTCCACAAAACAATTTTTTACCCCATCTTATAATAAATGGTATTCCAACTGATTCTTCGAACCATACGTGTTTACTCCAAAGTCCATGGGAACATAACATCTCACCGTGATCTGCAGTTAATACAACAATTGTTTCATCATATACCCTTAATTCTTTCAGTTTATTTATTACTCTTCCAAAATTTTCATCTACACCTGTTACTGCTGAATAATATTTTTTTACTGTTTCTTGATATTTTTCATCACTGAAATTCAATTTTGGTATAACTGATTCTGTATGATCTGTTACGTCTTTTAACTTCACATTTTTTTGTACAGTAAATTTTTTATTTTCATACATTTTAATATATTTTTCTGGCACTAAATCTAATGGAGTATGAGGTGGATTCCAAGATACAAAAAGAGCAAATTCTTTTTCTTTATTTTCCTCTAAAAAATCTATTGCTATATCCGTTTCATGTTCTACTGACCATTTATCTATCTCTATCATTTTTTCATCAGATGACCAGTAATGAGGTTTAAGGTGGTTATCATAAGCTCCATAAGAATACCAAAAATCAAAACCATGTCTTTTCTCACCTGGTGGAGTATAGGCATCCCAATCTCTAGCTCCTGTTTTATCACTTAAATTATTATTCGTATCTGGCTCATCTAAATGCCATTTACCTATATATCCAGTTGAATAACCTGATTTTTTAAGAACATCGCCTATAGTTTCTAAATTCTCATCTAGTTTTACATCCAATCCTTCTTTACAATTAGTCCATACTCCTGTTTTCCTTGGGAAACACCCTGATAAAATTGATGCTCTATTGGGAGAACAAAGTGGTGACGTACTGTATGCATTCTCCATATACAAACTTTCTCTTACAAATTCATCCATATTTGGAGTTATAATCTCATTATTTCCAGAAGCTCCAATTGCATCTCTTCTCCATTGATCAGCAAATAAAAATAATAAATTTGGTTTTTTCATGTTTACCTCTCTTTTTTTATGCTAATATATTATTTCAAACAAAATAGAGATTTAGAAATTTTTTCCAAATCTCTATTTTGTTAAAAAATAAAAATTCCACTTATTCCACCTAAAACAATAAGAATTATTGGATGGATTTTCGTCTTCCATAATGCCATATAAGATAAAAATATAATAATCATACCAGGTACATTAAAAGATTTATTTAATATAATAAAATTTAAGCTGTTTTTTATACCTTGCTCAATGGAAGAGAATATAATTCCATTTTTTATCCCAAAATTTATAGCAGCATAAAAAGTAATTCCTACAATTGCAGGTTTTAAACCGTCTAGAGAGGCTCTGTATTCATCTGACTTTTGAATTTTCTCAATAATTTTTGAAATTAAAACTATTAAAATCAAGCTAGGTAAAGTAACACCTAGTGCTGTAGCCACCATTCCTACTATTCCTGCTAAAGAGTATCCAAATCCCATAGCTAAATTAATCCCTACAGGTCCTGGTGCTGTTCCTGAAATAGCTATTACTCCTGATAGAACTTCTGGTGCAATTTTTATTCCATAACTTTCAAATTGCTGTTCAATTAAAGGTATCATGGTATAACCACCACCAAAAGAGAAAAATCCTAATTTAAAAAATATAAAAAAAAGTTTAATTATCATTTTTTTCCCCTTTATACTTTTTAATAAAAACGTTTATTTGTTGAGTTAAAATCCCTATAACTATAGCTAATATTATGGTCAAAGGAATTGGGATATTTTTTAAAAAAGTAGATACTATAAAAGCAATAACTGTTATTATAAAATATTTTTTATTTTTATATGCTGTTACTGATATTTTATATGTAGCATATAAAATAAATGCCACAACAACTCCACTCATTCCAAGTAATATTTTTTTAGTATATATATTATCTATTACGCTTGAAAACAATAACATAATCGATGAAATTATAATTAAACATGGCAAAATACTTGCAATAGCTCCAACAATAGCTCCTTTTACTCCACCAACTAAATTCCCGATAAATATAGAAATATTCAAAGCTATTGCACCAGGCAGTCCACTGGCTATTGATATTATTTCTATAAACTCTTCTTTCTTTAAAATTTTATGTTTTTCAACTATTTCTCTTTCTATTAATGGTATCATAGAATAACCACCACCAAAAGAAAAAAAACCCAGAGTAAAAAATACTTTAAAAATTTTAAATAACATATTTTTTCTCCTCATTAATATTTTAATTTTTTCACTATCTCTATAAATCTGACGATAGAATAATCTAAAAATTCTGAAATCCCCTCACAAAATATATGTTTTTCATTATTATACCAATATCTTTTACAACCGCCCTTACAAATACTTTTCCATTTACATTGTGCACATTTTTCAGAACTTGAAGACGATTCTTTCAAAAAGTCATTAGAAATAGAATTAAATATTATTTCTTGAAAATTATCTTTATTTATATCACCTATTTTCCACTTATCATAAACATAAAAATCACAAGGGTACACAGAGCCATCTGCTTCTATTACATTTTGAATAGAGCATTCTCCTCTCATATCACAAGATTCAGCTCCCATTCCTATTATATTCATTAAAATATTTTCAAAAAATCTAATACTTATTATTTGACCTTTTTTATAGTCCTCATACCACATATCGAAAAGTTCTTTTAAAAACTTAGAATAATGTTCATTATCTAAGGCTTTTTTTTCTATATTTTCTGTTTTCAAAGGGTCTAAACAAGGTATAAATTGTAAATAGGTAACACCTAACTCTTTAAAAAAATTATAACTTTCTTTTATATGAATAGCACTATTGTTATCAATAACAGATAGAATATTATACGGAACTTCATTTTTATCCAATATTTTTTTCCCTCTAATGATTGAATTAAAACTTCCATTCCCACAAATATCTACTCTATTATAATCATTAATTTTTTCATCTCCATCTAGGGACAAACCTACTAAAAAATTATTTTGTTTAAAGAATATACCCCACTCCTCATCAATCAAAACTCCATTTGTTTGAATGCAATAGTTTATAATACTTGCTTTGACATTATATTTAGAAACTAGACTTACAAATTTTTTAAAAAAACTAATTCCAGCTAAAGTTGGTTCTCCACCTTGAAATGCAAAATTACAAATTCCACCATTTGCAAACTCCAAAGCTTTTTTTATAATATTTTCTGCTGTTTCTAGGTGCATGATTCCATAACTTTCTACACTTCTTTCTGAAGCAATTTGATTATAGAAACAGTAGTTGCAATTTAAATTGCAACTACTGGATGATGGTTTGATGAGTAAACTAATATTTCTCATTTAGCACCTCTATTTTAATTTTTTCTTTTATTTCTTCTACTTTTTTTATATCAATATCTCCAGTTTTCTCTAAAAGAGCGTTGGATGTCCCACAAGCTAGAGCTAGTTTTAAAGTTTCTATCAACTTGAAATTATTTTTAATACCGTGAGCAAATCCTGCCACGGTAGAATCACCAGAACCAACTGTATTCAATATATTATATTTAGGTAATGTAGCACGATATACTTTTCCATTATTTAAAAGTATAGCTCCCTCTCCACCTAAAGTTATCAATACATTTTCAATACCTTTGTTTTCAAGAATTTTTCCACACTGAATAATTTCATCTAAAGTTTCTATTTTTTTGCCAAAATACTGTTCTAATTCTTCTCTATTTGGTTTTATAAAAAATGGTTTATAAGCTATAGAATCTCTAAAAGAGTTCCCACTACTATCCAAAAAGAACTTTATATTTTTCTCTCGGCATATATTCATGAGCTCTCCATAAGAATTAGAATTTAACCCTTGTGGAAGGCTTCCTGAAGCACAAACTATCATATTAGCTTTTAAATTTCTGGAAAAATCAACTTTAAATAACTCCCATTCTTCACGAGATATATTGGGACCTTTTTCTAAGAGTTCTGTATTGGTATCTTTATCTACAATTGCTATACATATTCTTGTTTCACCTAATATTTTGGTAAATGAGTTCCCAATTGACAGTTCATTTAATTTTTCCTCTATAAAATCTCCTGTTCTACCACCTAAAAATCCTGTAGCTAAAATTTCTGTTCCCAGTTTTTTAGCTACTCTAGACAAATTAAGACCTTTTCCACCTGGAGTTTTTTCTAAATAATCAATTCTATTAACACTATTTACACCAAATTTTTCTACTCTATACTTTGTATCCACAGCTGGATTTAAAGTTACAGTTAAAATCATTTTAACTCCTTTTTAATATTTATTTTCTGCCCCTAAAACTTTTATTTTATGTTTTATAAGTTCTTTAGCATAATTTCTAGCTTCTCCAAATATTTTTCTTAAATCATAATCACTTGGATTTTTTTCTAAATATTGAGTAAATCCTTTAATAAATTCCTGTTTTATTTCTGTATCTAAATTAACCTTATTTATTCCTGCTGCAACAGCTTTTCTAAGTTGTTCATCACTAAGTCCTGAAGAACCGTGTAATACTAATGGAATATTTCCCACGGCCTCTCTTATTTGACCGATTATCTCATAATTTAATTTTGGTTCATCTTTATATATTCCATGAGCAGTACCAATTGCAATAGCTAAAATATCTACACCTGTTTCATCTACAAATCTTTTTGCCTCACAAGGATTTGTATAAATTGAGCCTTCTGCTATTACATCTTCCTCTTTTCCACCTACAACTCCTAACTCTGCTTCTACTAACTTATAGCCAGCATATTCTTTAACTCTTCTTGTTCCTGCAATATTTTCTTCTAAATTAAATTTTGATTTATCTATCATTACTGCTGCAAAAGCTGGACTTTCAATACATTGCTTTGCCATTTCTTCACTCATTCCATGATCTAAATGAATAAATACTTGTGGTGTATTAGCAGCTGTTTTTAATATAGCTTCGGCATATGAAAACCCAGCATATTTTATTGCACTTTCAGTTATCTGAATAATTACAGGAGCATTCATTTCTTTTGCAGCTTCTACTATTGATTGAGTAGTTTCCATATTAGTAGTATTTATTGCTGGTATTGCAAACTTCTCCTTGATTGCCTTATCTAAATATTTTTTTAATTCTGCTGATTTTGTCATTTTATCTCCCTCATATAATTTTATTTTTTATCTAGTTTAAAATATTTTTTTTAAATATCAATTATTTATTAAATTCATGAATTACGACACCTTGTACAACTCTATTTACTTCTCCTGTTGGACAAGGATTATCTGGAGTTATTCCACAGTTCAATGATTTCATCAATGAATAAATTTGGCAAGGAATCAAATAATTTAATGCTGTTAAAATCATGTTTTCTGAATGGAACCCTGTTACTATATTCATATCTCCGTCATTTTTAGGATTACTTCCTCCTAAAGTTATTATTTGTGAAGATTTTTTATCTCTTAAAAGTTCATTTACTAAGTCTGTATCATATTCTTTAGAGTATGCATCTTGTGAAAAAAGTGTAATTATAGTTGTTTTTGCATTTACAATTGACTTAGGACCATGTCTAAATCCAAGTGGTGTATCATAAAAAGATGGTATCTTTCCTGCACAAAGTTCCAATACTTTTAAACTAGCTTCTTGAGCCAATCCTTTTAAACTTCCACTTCCTAAAAACACGACTCTTTCTGTGTCTAAAATTGACGCTATATATATCTCATCTCTTAGTTCTACTATATTCTTTTCAGAAATATTTACTAAATTTTTAATTTCTTCTTTATTTTTTATGAAATTTTTAAAATCAAATATTAAACAAGTTGCTAAAACCATGCAAGAAAAACTTCCAGTCATTGCAAATCCAGCATCATTAGAATCTTTTGGCATAAGTATAGTTAAAGAATTATCAAGATTTTTCTTAGCTAATTTCCCTTCTGCATTACAAGTAATAAAAAGATGAGAAATTCTATTCGTAACTTTTTCTGCAATTTCTACTGCTCCAATACTTTCTGGTGAATTTCCAGACCTTGCAAAAGATATTAATAAAACATCTCTATCTTTAGGTATATACTGTTCTGGATTAGCTACTATATCTGTAGTTGCTCGAGATTCAATATTAAGTCCAGTAATTTTTCTTAAATAAGGAACCAAAGTATTTCCCACAAATTCTGACGTTCCAGCCCCTGTTAAAATTACTGTAGTATTTTTTAAATCTAATTTCTTTAAAAAGTTTTCGATTTTTTCACAATTTTTTGAAATAATATCCACTGTTTCATTCCATAATCTAGGCTGTTGAGCAATCTCTTTTGCTGTTATATAACCTTTCATTTCCTTTAAATAGCTTTCTTTATATCCAAGTATCATATCCTTCTCCTTTTTTATATTTGTACTGTTGTCCTTACCAATTTATATTTTTAAAATTGTTCTGATAAAGTAATAATAAAACTATTTTAGTTTAAAATATTCATATAATTTTCTACTCTGATTATATCAAATCATTTATTAAAAATCAAGTAAGAATTATTATTTTATACTTTAAACTAAAATATTTATCAACTTAAAAAAATCATAGTACTCTATTTATTTTAATTCTGTTCTGAAAAGACCCATAGAAATAACATTATTATATTTACCGTATCTGAAAAGCTCCTCTCTTAATACCCCTTCTTGAATAAATCCAACTGCTTCATAACATCTTCTTCCAGAGTTATTAAATTCATAAACATTTAATTTAATTTTATTAAAATTCAGTTCTTCAAATATAAATTTACATAAAATTCTCATACTATCTGATCCAAATCCTTTATTTTGATATTTTTTTCCAATCCATATTCCAATACTAGCAACACTATTTTTTCTATCCACACTATTAATTCCACATCCTCCCACAAGTTCTCTAGACTCTAAATCTTCAATTGCAAAATTGAAAAGTTCATTATTACAATTCATCGCATGATTTATAAAGTTTTTTTCACTTTCATAAGAATATGGAAAAATACCTTCAGCACATAATGTTTCTCTTATTGACTCATTATTTATAAGTTGCCAAACAATTTTTGTGTCTTTTTCATCATAGGCTCTTAACTTTACTTTTTTTCCTTTAAACATATTCTTCCTCCTAATTTATTTATATTTTATTTGAATATATTATTTTCTACCTTAATTTTATCTTCTTGGGTATATACACCAAAAATTGGTAATTTCAACAACTTCATACATATACAATTTACTTTAACTAAAACGAAGGCCAATACTGAGGTCCCGCTTCCCATAAAATAACTTTTGTTTCATCTTTATACTCTCCATTTTCTTTTAATCTACCATCACTAAAGTATATCTCATATGGTCCCTCTAACTTTCCTTTAACATAACTAAACGATGAGATTATATCCCCACTATAAGAATCATAACTTTTCCAAACTCTACTTTTTAATCCATTTTCAAAATATCCACTTTTTACAACTGTTTCTATATTAGAAATAGATCCTGTTATCGATACTGTCCCTGGAAAATATCCTAAATTAAACTCTTCAAAATATCCATCTTTAACTATTTCATCATAAGATTTTATTTTTTCACTTTGTCTTTTTCCATAAAAAATCTCTTTTATTCCAAAATACTTAAGAGGTTCTTCATACCAACGAATCCCATCTTGAGAAGTTTTTCCAGGAGAATAATTTTGAAATACAACAAAGATATCTTTATTGTCAGAACTTTTTAAAGAGTATAGATTTAACTCCTCATTTTCTAACTTTGCATTTAAAAAATTTATACCTTTAAATTGTGTCAGTGACTCTCTAGCTTTATAGTATTCATAACCACTCTGAGGATTAATCACTTTATCATATATTGAATAACTTCTTTTATAATGAGTATAGTTTACAACTTTTTTTAAAATAGAGTCTTTATAAGTTTTAATTTGAGAAACCTCTCCATTTTTCTCATAATATTTTATCTCCTCTATTTCATTTTTAGAGTTATAAGATGTTGAAAAAAACGTATGAAGCTCTTCAAATCTTCTATAAAGAATATCTTTTCTAATTAGTATTCCATTAGCAAAATACTCTTTAATAGGAAGGTAACGCTTTAAGTCCCCTGAGTATTCATAAGATTGCCAAACTCCAACTTTAATATTTTTTTCATAATTTCCATTCTCATATTCATTAAAGTACTCTCCATTTTTTATAATGCTTTCATCTGATATCTTTCCTTGAAAAACCTCTTTCAAAGTTATCAATCCAAGTCTTTGAATTTGAAAAAGAAAATAGTAATTTCCATCACTAAATATTACTCCACTATCAATATTTTTTATAAAAGTTAATTTATCAAGTGAATAGATTTTAAAATATTTCTGAAGATCAAATTTTTCATAATCTTGAGGTATAAGTTCATATTGATAAAGATAAGCTTTGCTATTGTATTCATCCTTTCCCACTCGTTTTGAAACATCCCAAATATTATAATCATTAAAATTTACAACCTTATAATAAGGAACCAATTCTTCCAATTCTTTTTTAGCTAAACTAGCATTAAAATTTTGAATATTTTCAATTTTTTTATTTAATCTTTGAGATGTAACAATATTAAGGATTTTGAAAATATCTATTGTTTCATCATATTGATACTCATCCTCTCTTACATAGAGTTTTCCTATTGAATATCCTTCTAAAGAATTTTTATTATTTTCGTTATAAATAATAAATATCTCTTTGATATTATCCCCGTTAATATCAAAGAGGAAAACACTTTTAACCTCTTTTTTTAAGCTCAAAGTATCTAAAACTACACTTAAATTTTTTTCAGATATTTCAAAAACTATCTCATATCTATTTTTATTTTTTTCAAATTTTAAAACACCATTGATTCTTATCTCTTCATTCTTAAATAATTCCAATTCTAAATCTTTATGAATATAGTTTCCATATAAATTTAGTTGAAATAAAAAAATCATAGGTATTAAAAATTTATAACAAAATTTATTCATCTTACACTCCTACTTTAAAATAATCTTTTAAAATATCAACATAGTTTTCTGAAATAAAAATATAATTAGCTTTATATAAAACTCTATTCTCATCTAATTTCTTCAGTGTCTTCTAATCTATTTTTTATAAACCAATACTTATATAGATATACAAAAAATAAATATAGGTATAGTGAAGAGATTAAAATATAAAGCTTAAACATAACTCTTATATTTTTAAACTCTTTTTCTCCAAAATCTTTTTTAGAGGCATCTAAAGTTATAATTTTAGTCATTTCATTTTTCTTCGTTATAACCCCTATTACAGTGAACTTCGCTCCATTTACAAATTGGAAAATTTGTTTTGAACTTCTTTTTAATAGATCATAACTAATATCTACTTCTGAAAGGTTATAGTAACGTCTTATGGTTTCATGCATCAAATCTATTTTAAACATAAAATTATTTTTTCTAATCTCTCTTTGCTCTTTAAAAAAACTAATCTCTTTTTCATAAAAATTATAGACGTCAGCTAATTGAATATTCCTTTCATTTTTCTGAGTATATAGTGGAAGTCCTTTAAGAAAAGTCTCTATCTCTTCAACTTCTCTTGTATTTTCTTTTAAGATATAGATTGTCCCAATGGAACTATCCGACATAGCTTGAACATTTTTTAAAATCAATTTATCTCCTATTTCAAAATCTGAAAAACTATACTCTTTACTTCCATCTATAACTATCTCTTTTTGATTATTTCTATGTAACCCATAACTATAGATCCTAAAAGTTTTAAATGAAAAAATTAAACACACTATTAAGGTTACCAAAATAAAAATTTCTATACATTTAAGACGACTAACTCTAGTAGTTAATCTTCCATTAGTTATCACATCATCTATTGAAAAAGTTGGAAAGTACTCCACCTTACACAGCTTATTTCCAATTTTATATAATTTTGAAAAAACTATCCCTTTTAAATTGAGAACAATGGCACACCCCACAACACAAAAAGTAAATATAGTTGTTAAGTTGGAAAAAGGATTAAAAAAAGTAATAAATAAAAAAATAAAAGATAAAATAAAATTACTTAAAATTGGATCTGTTTTATCTCTTTCAGTTGGAAAACTCTTAATCTCCTTAACATAGTCTAAAATATTAAATCCATCTATCTCAATAACATAAAAGCTACCACAAGCAATTATTCCTTTTAAAGTTGTTACCTTATTCTTTTTTAAAAATAAATCATTCTTATTTATAAAGTGAGTATTAAAAATATTTATTTTCCAATCATTAATATAATCAAAGGCATACGTGTACTTGATTCCATATTTTCCACGAAAGCTTCTATCTTTTTTCTTGACCTCTCCCTCTAAAATAGTTACAATTCCCCTACTTTTTAACAAAAATATATTTTTGTAAACTCCACCTAACATTAGTAAATCTTTTTTAGATAAAATCTCTTTGGTCTCTTTAATACTCTCTAACTTTTCTTTAGTCACTGGTTCAAAATAAAAGCTATCATAAACATAAGATAGATAGCACAAAATAATAAAAAATGTAATTATTAAAATCTCTCCCATTTCTCCTCACCTTTATATATTGTTATTTACTTATGAGATTTATAAATTTTTTTATATAACTCATTCTCCTCCTCTTCACTTAGAATACATTGATAAATAATATCTCCCTTTTCAGAATATTCAACCTCTTTTGATCCTGTTCTTATATCTCCATCATAGGTATCCATAATTTCATAAATTAATCTATTATTTTTAAAGTTTTGCATTTTTATCCATACTCCACTTTCTAATCTATTATCTTCATTAATCTCAAATATGATTTGAGAATCTAGCTCGGTAATCTTTATACGCATTTATAGAAAAAAGAATAGTATCATATTTTTCATATTAATTCCCTAATAAAAGCATTAAAATAAATCCAGTTATTCCTGTAATAGCCATTGGCATTAAAACGCCTAAAATAAAACCATATAAAATCCCTATTTTTAAAACTCCTACTTTTTCATCATCTTTAGTTATTCTTCTTTTTAAAGATAAAAAATAGATATAGTTACCAAAAAATCCCATCAATCCCATTAAAGTGTAGTTTAAGCTTCTAATAGTTGATACCGAGATCATTGTTACAGAAAAAAATTCATATGCCATTGTCAATAATCCTAATAAAGCAACACAACATCCAACAATAAAAGTTTCAAAATACATCTGTCTATAACCCATCCATAGAGGTCCTAAAAATAAGGTGCAAAAATTAATTTTATTTTTTGATCCTTTAAAAATATTTAAATAGTAGTCCCCTTTTTTATCAATATACTTTAACAACTTCTCTTCATTATTTTCTAAAAACTCTCTATTTTTCTGGTTCAATTTTATATAATTACTCATTTATACTCTCCTCTTTCATCATAAAAACTGTGTTCTCCACCCCAATGGATATCATTATTATAATTATTTTCTTCAACTATCTTCTCTTTTTTCTTAAGTTTCTATTTTCATAATAAGAAATCTCTAATCTCTTATATCCTCCAATGATATTGTATAAATAATCCTCTTGATTATGTTCATAAAGAGTATCTTCCCATTGAATATAACTCTCTATTGCTCTTGACTTATAATATGACTTTGAATTATTTAAGTATAAGTTTCCATCAATATATTATTTTTTTTCAAATCCTCCCCTCTCTTGAATTCGATACCACAGTTCTTCTATAAAAAATGGAGATTTTACTTTTTCTACTATACTTTCTATAATAGTCATATCAATCTGATCTTTCTCAACTTTTTTTTTACTATCTCCTGTATTTAAATATAAACTTTCAATTTCATAGTTTTTTACTATTACTGTTAATTGTTCACCGTCATCTAAAATTGAAATTTCCCGAGGAGTTTCATCATCAAAATTTATTTTAATTTGAAGTCCAAGCTCTTTAGAGATTTCTATATAAGTTTTTATTCTATTTTCTTTTATCTGAACTGCTTCGATACTATAAAAATCATTTCTCAATATTATTTTTTTTTCTTCAAATTCAATTAATGAAGCGTGAATTCTAAATACAAATAAAATATATAAAGAAAT
>CAMTIW010000045.1 GCA_947072665.1 uncultured Fusobacteriaceae bacterium
TGATTGTAAATAGTTGACGGCATATAATTCTATACTTTCCTAATATATAAAAAAATTCTACCTAAAAATAATATTTAGGTAGAATTTTTTTTACATATTAGGCAGTATAGATTTTATTAATTTTACGAAATCTTTATGAACCATAGCTGCAGTTTCTATTACTTCTGAATGATTTAATTTTTGATCTAAAACACCTGAAGCCATATTAGTAATACAACCTATCCCTAAAATTTCCATTCCTGCATGATTAGCTACTATTACTTCTGGAACAGTGGACATTCCCACAGCATCTGCACCTATTATTCTAGCAAATTTTACTTCAGCTGGTGTCTCGTAAGTTGGCCCTGTAAATCCTGCATAAACTCCTTCTCTTACAGGAGTTTTAAGCTCTTTCCCCAGCTCTAATACTAGTTCTCTATATTGTTTGTTATACGTATATGTCATATCAGGAAATCTTACTCCAAACTCATCATAATTGATACCTATAAGTGGAGATGTTCCCATTAAATTAATGTGATCTTTTATAACCATAAGAGTTCCTGGAACATAAGTTTCATTTACTCCTCCACAAGCATTTGTTACTAAAAGTTTCTTTATTCCTAAAAGAGCCATCACTCTTACTGGGAAAGTTATATATAACATAGAATGCCCCTCGTAAAAATGAACTCTTCCTTGAAGTGCAAAAACTATTTTCCCCTCTAATTTCCCAATAACTAAATTTCCTGCGTGACCAGCTACATTAGATATTGGGAAATTTGGAATGTCTGAATAAGGGATAACAACTGCTTCTTCAATATCATTGGCAATAGAACCCAATCCCGAACCTAATATCATTCCTATTTCTGGCATATAATTTGTTTTGGATTTAATATATTTAACCGCTTCATTTAATTTTTCCATATAATTTTCCATGGTTCCATCTCCTTTTATTATATTTAAAAAAAACCCAATAAGAACTTGCTCTTATTAGGTTTTAATATATTACTTTTTAATTCTTTCTACATATTCATTATTTCTTGTATCTATTTTAATCCATTCACCTTGCTCAACGAATATAGGAACTTGAATTTCAAATCCAGTATTAATTTGTGCTGGCTTCAATACTTTTCCTGAAGTATCTCCTCTTAATCCTGGTTCTGTATAAGTAACTTCTCTTTCAATAAAAGTAGGTAACTCAACTGCAACTGGAGTAGCTTCATAATAAACTATATCCAATTCCATTTCTTCTTGTAAATAATGAAGTGCATCTCCTAAATCTTCTTCTTTAAGCTCTATTTGATTCCATTCTGGGTCTGTGAAAACATAAAAATCACCATCGTTATAAGAATAAGTTGCTTTAACTTTTTCTAATCTGATATCATCCATTTTATCGTCTGCTTTATAGATAGAATCTGTTATATTACCATTTATTAAATTCTTCATTTTAAACTTTACTACTGCAGAACTTCTTCCTGATTTGTTATACTCAGCTTTTAATACTACAAATGGGTCGTTTCCTACTTTAATCGTACTTCCTGATTTTAGCTCTTGAGCTATTTTCATAGTTTGTTGCCTCCTTAATTTTTTTATATCTTTCATTTATTTTACTTATATTTGAAAATATATTTAAAATACTTGTTGATAATTACTTTATTTTAATTTCCCCTCTATAAATTGGAATAGTTTTTCTTTTAAATCACACTTCTCCTGAATATAATCAGAAAAAAGAATACTCATTTCTTTTAAAAC
This sequence comes from uncultured Fusobacteriaceae bacterium, assembly GCA_947072665.1. GTDB lineage: Bacteria > Fusobacteriota > Fusobacteriia > Fusobacteriales > Fusobacteriaceae > JAGNZR01. The sequence continues at coordinate 1,729 of CAMTIW010000045.1, forward strand.
TTCATAATTATCAAAAAAATCTTCGTAATTTTCTTTTGGTTCCTCCAAAGAATTTTTAACTCTTCTATTATACTCTAAAAAAAGAGTTTTTAAAATATCTATTTCTTTTAAATAATTTTCATTATGATAATTTTTAAAATAATCTATATATCTATTGAAAAAACCTTTTATTTTTTCTAAATGTATATCCTCATCTTGAAAATAAGCATGCCATATAAAAGGTTTCTGGGATAAAACTGCCCTAACAAAAGAATCTTCTCCTCTAACTAAATTAAAATCTGTTAGAGTTACTAATTCATCATATCTCTCTTGAGGTATAAATGTTGAAAACTCAATATATATTTTACCATATTTTAAAAAATTTCCAAGCTTTTCTACATATTTTTTTTCTAAAATTTCTTTAATACTATTTTGACTTCGCTCACCCATAACTAGTAAAACAGTTTCTTTTTTTTGATTATTCAATGTCATTAACATATTTTCAAAATTTTTCTCATATGAAAAAACTGTTCCTAACATTTTATTTTCTAAAAATTTAGAAGTTAAATGTGGAAAAATATCTTCTATCCTATTTTTTTTTAAAGGTGAAAATAAAACTCCACCAGTTTTTTCTGAGAATCCTGGTATGAAAAAATATTTTCTCAATTTTTTAGCACCTATTAAAGATTCTATCCCATGGAAGTCTATGGACCAATCCTCTGATGATAAATACTCTAAATTTATTAGTAAAGATGAATCTTCCTTTGCCTTTTCCAAATAAATTTCATTTATCTCACAGCCAAAAGTCTCTATTATAACTTCACTAGGTTTTAAGTTATTTCTTAAAAGATAATCATAAGTTATATATTCTATATTATCTAAAAATTGACATTCTATATTTTTAGCCTCTAAATTTAACTTTGTTAGTTCTTCCGTTCTATCTAAAAAAACTCTTATTTTAATATCTAGTCCATTTTCTAAATATTTTCTATACAGAGATTTTGCTAGTCTATATACCACTCCAATATCCCCAAAATTATCTACTACTTGACAAAATATATCTATTTTTCTTGTCATTTAATAATCAACTCTTATTTTAGTTCCTGTTCTTCGCTCATACTCCTTATGAGCCCATCTCACCCAATCAGGTCTCGCTATCATTCCACGCCCCACTGCTACAAAATCTAAAAGGTCATTTTCTATTAACCAACTAGCATCTTTTTCTTCTTTAATTTTTCTAACTCCTATAACAGGTATTTTTACATGTTTCTTTATCTCAACACCCATATATATTACCCAATCTAAAGGAAATGCTATGGGCATCTCTATTTTTACTTCTTGTTTTATATCTAAAAGAGGTACACCACTAGAAACATGAAGTAAATCTACCCCTAATAATTCCAACTCTTTAGCAATCTCTATTCCATCTTCCAATGTAGGCTCATTTCCACCCATTCGATAGCAAAGTATAAAATTCTCATCAAATATATCTCTTGTTTTTTCTATTAACATTTTTGAAAAAGCTACTCTATTATTTTTTTTTATTCCGTACTTATCTTTTCTAGTATTCCAAAGTCTTGAATTTAACTGTGAAATTAAATATGTATGAGCCCCATGTATCTCTATTCCGTCAAATCCAGCTTTCTTCGCTCTGTGAAAAGCTTTTATAAACATTTCTAATATCTCATCTAATTTTTCTTCTGTTATAGTCGCTATCTCTTCTTTAAATCCAGCATGATGAATTTGAATTATTACTGGTGTATTATATTTTTTACATTCATCAGCTATGCTTTTAAGTCCTGGTATGAAAGTATCGTTCCAAATACCAATTTGATTATGTCTAAGCTTCCCATCTTCTGCTACACAAGTTGCTTCAACAATTATCATTCCAGCTCCACCCATGGCTACATCTCTATACCACTCCACCAAGTCTTCTGTAACTAGACCATCTCTCCCTACCTTTGAAAATCTCACAAGGGGAGGAAGTATTATTCTATTTTTTATCTCTATATTTTTAACTTTATAACTGTCAAAAATTGTCATTTTTTATTTCTCCTTATTTAACCGTATAATTTATCTCTATTATACCATTTATATATAAAAAAAAATAGTTTGTAATATTTTTATAAAAAATAACTTATAAATCAAAATATCTTTTCATTTTTTTAAACTATATGTTATAATATAAACTGTATGTAAACATGTTTAATAATTAAAATTTATATATAAATTTTTGTGTTTTTAGGAGGTATTACAATGATTGCAACTGCTAGTTTAGGTATGAGATTTGCTGGAAGAAAGTTATTTGATGATGTAAGTATTAGATTCACTCCAGGTAACTGTTATGGACTTATTGGTGCTAATGGTGCTGGTAAATCTACTTTTGTTAAGATTCTTTCAGGAGATTTAGAGCCAACTGAAGGGGAAGTTATTATAACAAAAAATAAAAGAATGTCAGTTTTAAGACAAGATCACTTTGCCAATGAAGAAGATAAAGTTTTAGATGTTGTTCTTATGGGTAATAAAGTACTTTGGGATATTATGGTCCAAAAAAATGCCATCTATGCTAAAGAAGATTTTACAGATGAAGATGGAATGAAAGCAGCTGAACTTGAAGGGGAATTTGCTGAGTTAGACGGTTGGGATGCTGAACCTGAAGCTGAAACAGTTCTAATGGGACTTGGTATTGATGCAAGTTTACACCACAAATATATGAAAGAGCTTCCTGAGCCACAAAAAGTTAAAGTTTTATTGGCTTCAGCTTTATTTGGTAAACCAGATATTCTTTTATTAGATGAGCCTACAAACGGACTTGATCTTCTTGCTGTGACTTGGTTAGAAAATTTCTTAATAAATAATATAGATAGAATGACTGCTATTGTCGTTTCACATGATAGACATTTCCTAAATAAAGTATGTACTAATATGGCTGATATAGATTATGGTAAAATTCAAGTTACTGTTGGAAATTATGATTTCTGGTACGAATCAAATCAACTTATGCTAACTTTAATGAATAATAAAAATAAGAAACTTGAGCAAAAAAGAGAAGAACTAAAAGACTTTATCGCTAGATTTAGTGCTAATGCCTCTAAATCTTCTCAAGCTACATCAAGAAAAAAACAGTTAGAAAAACTTCAAATTGAAGATATGCAAGTTTCTAATAGAAAATATCCATTTGTTGAATTTAAAGCTGAAAGAGAACCTGGAAATAATCTTCTTAAAGTTGAAAATTTATCTAAAACTTTAGATGGAGTTAAAATTTTAGATAATCTATCTTTCACAATTGAATCTTTTGATAAAGTTGTTTTCCTAGCTAAAAATGATATGGTTAAAACTACTCTATTCCAAATTTTAATGGGTGAGCTTGAGCCAGATTCAGGAAGCTATACTTGGGGAGTAACAACTACTCAAACATATCTACCAAAAGATAACTCTGCTTATTTCAATGATAATGATTTAAATTTAGTGGATTGGTTAAGACCATATTCTCCTGACGACCATGATTCATTTGTAAGAGGATTCTTAGGAAGAATGCTTTTCTCTGGAGAAGAAGTTCTTAAACAGGTTAAAGTTTTATCTGGAGGAGAAAAGCAGAGATGTATGTTATCAAAAATGATGCTTTCTAACTCTAATGTTTTACTTTTTGATAATCCTACCGACCATTTGGATTTAGAAGCAATTACATCTCTTAACAAAGGACTTGTAAACTTTAAAGGAACTATTTTATTCAATGCACATGACCATGAATTCGTTCAAACAATTGCAAATAGAGTAATAGAAATAACTCCAAATGGTATTATTGATAAACGTATGGCTTTTGATGAGTATTTACAAGATGAATCTGTTAAAGCTAGACTTGCAGATTTATACTAGATATAAAAAAAGATAGGTTCTCTTTAGGAGCCTATCTTTTTTTATATCTAATTTATATTTATTTTTTAAATATTCCCAATGGCTTTCCAAGTGGTAAAAATTCTCTTCCAAAATGCTTATTTAAAACATTTCCAGCAAATCCATAAAATCCTACTAATGAAATCAAAATTTCAGAATAAGCTGCTAACATATGCATCTCATGTTTCATTATTCCAAAAGTTGAAAGTGCTAGTCCAATAAATAAAAAATCTATTAAAATAAAAACTATAAGTAACATTTTATTTGTTTCAACAGCCCCTATTGTCATTACTAAGGTAAAGATTAAATAACCTACATAAGCAAAAGCATAAGCTTTAGAATCAGCAGCACCTTTCATACCAACTCCAAAAACTCCAAGATCTATCATCCAGCTAAATGCCATAGCCATCCAAAATAATCCATATCCTCCAAAAGCAGTTGCTCCAAATACATTGTTATGCTTCATATCATTTACACAAGCTATAAGTTGTGCTATACTCCCCAAAACTATTGCCCAAGGTACTAGAAGAGATACCCCTGTTAAAAATCCAAACTTATAGGCTGATGCCACTAAAGTTATCATAGCCAGTCCGAATAGACCTAAAGCTGATGGGTCTGCTACAACTATTTGTACATGTGTGTTCTCGTGTTTCATTTAATCCTCCGTTTTTATATCATAATTTTATACTTGATATATTATGTTTTTACACAAGGATTATTCTACCATATTTTTTGCTTTCAGTCCAGCAATTTGTTATCTTTTCATAAGGTTATATTTATTCTATTATTTTTTTATTTTTTAATAACTATAAAAATAACTTCCCCCTATAAATTCCTTTAAAAGCGATACATCTGGTACATATTTATCATCTATATCAATAAAACAATATAAAAACCTTAATAATCTTTTTGCTTCATCATAATATTTACTTTCCATATTAATTTTCATTAATTCTTTCATAGCATATCTCTTTAAAACCCCAAGTTCATACACTAAATTTGAATCGAACATAACATCTGCTTCTTCTTGGTATTTAAAAATATATTTTTCTTCTCCTCTTCTAACAGAGTCCCACATGGCTAAGGTTGCTTCTGCTTTGGTTCCTCTGCTTAAACTATCTCTTACTATTCTTCTTATTTTTCTTACTTCGTTAGTAGGTATCCTATTATGCATATCTATATTCAATTGAGTTAAACAACTTATATAAATTTTAAATTTTTCATCTCTTTCTATATCTCTTGTAAGTTTTTCGTTAAGACCATGTATTCCCTCAATAATTAACAAACCATTTTTAGGGATTTCCATCCAAATCCCTTGTTCTTTTCTTTTTCCAGTAACAAAATCATATTCAGGTATCTCTATTTTTTTTCCTTCTATTAAATCTTTTATATTTTTATTTAATAATTCTAAATCTAAAGCTTCTATATTTTCAAAATCTTTTTTTCCATATTCATCCAAAGGAACATAATCCCTTCCTATGTAATAACTGTCCAAGGATATAAGAATTGGAAATACTCTATTGGCTTTTAAGTATAACATCAATCTTTTACTAAAAGTTGTTTTTCCAGAAGATGAAGGTCCTGCAATTGTAACTAATTTTATTTTTTTATTTTTTATTATTTTATTAGTTAATTCAGCTAACTTAACTTCATGTAAGGTTTCATTTATTCTGATTAACTCCTCAATTGTTCCATCCATAGTTTTTTCATTTAAACTCCCTATATATGAAACATCCATCATTTCATCCCAAATTCCACATTCTCGTTGAATTAAAGATAATTTTGGTGTTTCTATATACAAAGGTAATATTTTAGGATTATCACTTAATGGAAATCTCAAAATAAAGCCACTAGAATAACTTATTAAATCATATAAATAAATATATCCTGTATTTGGATATACATTTTCGTAAAAAAAATCATGATAACCATCTAATTCAAACTCTTTTATAGGTAACCAACCTGCTGTATTAACTGTTCTTACTACATCTTTTCTTTTTATATATTTCGATTTTTTTCTTATGTCCTCTATATCAGCTGTAATTAAGTTTATAGTTAAATTGTTTTTTATGATTTCATCCATTCTTTTTTTTATAAGCATTATTTGTTCCTTAGTTATTTTCCTTTTATTTTTCAATTCCCCATATAAGCCTTTACTCAATGTATGCTGAATTTGAACTTCACTTTCTGGAAAAATTTCATAAATAGATTTCAAAAAAATTAATTTTAAGGTTGTTGAATAAAGTTTTTCATTAAATTCCATAATATCCTCCTAAATTATTTATATAATCTATAAAGAGAATTAACAACTAAATTCAATAGTTATTAATTCTCTTTTTTTAATACTTATAAATCTAAAGCTCTATGACAAGCATAAAAATGATCCTCATCTTGCATTATTAACTTTTGAGGTTCAGCACACTCTGGAACAACATAGGGACATCTTTTAACAAATCTACAACCTGGTTCTGGATTTACAGGGGAAGTTATCTCACCTGTCAACATTACTCTCTCCATTTTGTGTTTTAAACTAGGAACTGGTATAGCTGATAAAAGTGCTTTTGTATATGGGTGTGTTGGATTTTTAAATAATTTATGAGAAGGTGCTTTTTCCACTAACTGCCCCAAATACATAACTGCAATATCATCTGAAAAATGCTTTACTACTGATAAATCATGGGTTATAAACATGTATGTTAAATCTAATTTTTTTTGTAAATCTTGCATTAAATTTAAAACTTGAGCTTGAATAGAAACATCAAGTGCTGATACAGGTTCATCACAAACTATAAATTTAGGATTTAGAGCTAAAGCTCTAGCAATCCCTATTCTTTGTCTACGTCCGCCATCTAATTCATGAGGAAATGTATTCAAAAGTCTTTGACTTAAACCAACAGTATCCATAAGTTCTCTAACTCTATCAGTTAAAGCCTGTTTTGTAGAACATTTTTTATGAATTATCAAAGGTTCAGCAATTATTTCACTCACTGTCATTCTAGGGTTTAATGATGCAAATGGATCTTGAAATATTATTTGCATCTCTTGTCTTAACTTATTCATCTGTTCTCTTGAATATTCTCTAATATTTTTCCCTTCAAATATTATTTCTCCATCTGTCGCTTCTAAAAGTCTTAAAATAACTCTACCAGCTGTAGATTTTCCACAACCTGATTCCCCTACTACTCCCAAAGTTTTTCCTTTTTCTATTGAAAAATTCACTCCATCTACAGCATGTAATAATCCCTTAGGCACATTAAAAAACTTTTTTAAATTTTTAACCTCTAATATAACTTCTGACATGTTTCCCCCTTTATCCCTCTACAATTATTGGACCATTTTCCAAGTTTTCATAAGCTAAACATTTTACTTTATGTTTCTCAGATATAGTTGTTGTTTTTGGTATCTCTATCGAACATATTGCTTTTGCATTCGGGCATCTAGGATGAAACTTACAGCCTTTTGGCAGATTTGTTGGGTCTGGCATAAGTCCTTTTATAGGATTTAATCTTTCACATTCTATCTCTAAATTTGGAATTGAACCAAATAATCCATGGGTATATGGATGTTTAGGTGTATTAAAAATATCTTCCAAGGTTCCACTTTCTATAATTTCACCAGCATACATTATTGCCACTCTTTCACACACCTGAGCAACAACTCCTAAATCATGAGTAATTAAAATCATAGATGTTTTAAATTTATTTTTTAACTCGTTCATCATATCTAAAACTTGAGCTTGAATAGTTACATCTAGAGCTGTTGTAGGTTCATCTGCTATAAGCAATTTAGGATTGCAAGAAAGAGATATTGCAATTACAACTCTTTGCTTCATTCCACCGGAAAATTGATGTGGAAAATCATTTAATCTAGCTGCTGGAATCCCTACTAATTCTAACATTTCACCAGCTTTAATCATGGCTTCTGCCTTATTTTTCTTTTCATGTATTTCAATAACTTCTGCTATTTGCTCTCCCACTGTCATAACTGGATTTAAAGATGTCATAGGGTCTTGAAATATCATGGATATCTGACTTCCTCTTATTGCTCTTAAATCCTCTTCTGAAGATTTTAAAAGGTCTTTCCCTTCAAACAATATTTCTCCTTCCATTATTTTTCCAGGTGGATTGGGTATAAGTCTCATTATTCCAAGAGCTGTAGTTGTTTTTCCTGCACCAGTTTCCCCTACTAAACCTAGTGTTTCTCCCTCTTCTAATTCTATATTAATTCCATTAACTGCATCCACCGTTTCGTCTTCAGTTATATATTTTATAGTTAAATTTTTTATTTCTAAAAGTTTAGAACTCATTAGCTTTATCACCCCATATTTTATTTTTAGTTTTTCTTATTAATTTTTTAATCTAGGATCTAGTGCATCTCTCAAACCATCACCTAAAAGATTAAGTGAAAGTATTGTTATCATTATTGCTATTCCTGGGAATGTAGTAACCCACCAAGCATATCTTAAATATTGTCTTCCTCCTGATAACATCGACCCCCATTCTGGTGCTGGTGGTTGAATACCTAACCCTATAAAACTAAGTCCAGCAGTGGCTAATATAGCTCCTGCAACTCCCAATGTTCCTTGTACAATAACTGGTGCTAAAGAATTGGGAATTATATGTCTAAATATAATTCTTCTATCACTAGCTCCTATTGCTTTTGCTGCTTCTATAAATTCCTGATCTCTAATAGATAAAACTGAGGCTCTAACTATTCTAGCATAACTTGGTACGGAAGATATACTTATAGAAATCATCAAATTTACAAGATTAGGACCCAATGCCGAAACTATTGCTATAGCTAATAGAATACTTGGCACTGCTAAAAAAATATCCATTATTCTCATTATAACATTATCCAATTTCCCACCGTAGTATCCTGCAACAGCTCCCAATGAACCTCCAACTATTATAGAAACTCCCACTGCTAAAACCCCAACTTGCAATGAAACCCTTGCTCCATGAATAAGTCTTGCAAAAATATCTCTTCCAAACTCATCTGTTCCCAATATATGTTTTAAAGAAGGTGGTTGTAATCTTGATGCTAAATTTTGTTTTATAACAACAGTTTCATAATCTGCTATTTGATTTGCAAAAATTGCAACTATAATCATTATTAAAATTATTATTAATCCTGTCATAGCCATATTATTTTTTTTTAAACTTCTCCATACTTCTGCCCATTGGCTTCTTTTCTTTCCAGCAACTTCTGTATTTATATTTATATTAGATGACATTATTCTCCCCCTATTTATATTGTGATTTAATTCTTGGATCAACATAAGCATATAAAATATCCACTAGTAGATTCACTATGCTAAAAACTGCCGCTAAGAATACCACTGCTGCTAAAACTGTGGGAGTATCTTTTTGTCTTATTGCATCCACCATCATTCTACCAACACCAGGCCAAGAATAAACTGATTCTGTTAGCACTGCTCCACCAAGTAAGCCTCCAAACTGAAGACCTATTACTGTAATAACTGGGATAAGAGCATTTTTTAAAGCATGTTTATACACTACCTTCTCCTCTGTTACTCCCTTTGCTCTTGCAGTTCTTATATAATCTTGTCTTATGACTTCTAACATAGATGAACGGGTCATACGAGTCACTATTGCAGCCGCTCCTGTTCCTAATGTCAATGCTGGAAGAATAACACTTTTTATCCCTTCAAATCCTCCTGAAGGTAGCCAACTCAATTTTACTGAAAAAGTTAAAATCAACATTAATCCAAGCCAGAAATTTGGCATAGCTACTCCTAATAATGCAAATATCATACTAAAATTATCTACAAATGTATACTGTTTTGTAGCAGAAATTATTCCAACTGGGATTCCTATTGCCACAGCAATAAATACACCTAATGTGGCTAATAAAAGAGTATTGGGAAATCTTGAAAATATTTCTCCAAAAACTTCTCTACCAGTTGTATAAGATCTTCCAAAGTCACCAACTATTGCTCTCTTAATAAAATTCAGGTATTGAATTATAAAGTGTTTATTTAATCCCATCTCATCTCTCAGTTGTAATATTGCTTCCTTGGGAGCATTTTCTCCTAATATTAGTTGAGCTGGATCTCCTGGTGTTAAAGACAGAATTGTAAATACTAAAAACGAAACTCCCAATAAAACAGGAATAAGCAAAAGTATTCTTCTTAATATGTATTTGTGCATATCTTCCTCCATTAACACTATATTAGTGTCTTTTTTTTTTTTTGACTTTATATTACATTTATAATACAATAAATATGGTTATCTGTCAATTATTCTATTTTTAATATTAAATATATTTATAATATATATTTAATATTAATATTATTTAAAATTAAAAAAAAACTAATCCCGAAAGATTAGTTTTTTTATTTAAAATTATTTTCTTATACCTAATTTAACTATTAAAGCTCTATATCCATCAAGATCTTTCTTTGTTAAGTAGTTAAGAAGTCTCTTTCTTTGTCCTACCATTTTAAGTAATCCTAATCTTGAATGAAAATCTTTTTTGTGTATTCTTAAGTGTTGAGTTAAGTGATTTATTGTTTCAGTTAACAATGCAATTTGAACCTCTGTTGAACCTGTATCCTGTTCATTTTTTCCAAATAATTTTACTAATTCTGCTTTTGATCTCATAGCCTTATTACCTCCTAAATTTATTATCTAAGCCAAGTAAATAGGAGGCTAACCCTAAATCCTAGCTTAAATTGTTATCCTATTCTATCATAATTTATAGATAAAATCAATTTTTTTATTTTTTACTAATATTTTCACTTTCTCCCATCTCTTCTTCTGTCATTATTTCCACAGCATCATTATTTAATTCTTCATCTAATTCTTCTAATGGAGTTCCTAATTCAACTTCTTTTTCTTTTAATATCACTTCATTTTCTTCATTATTTTCTATTTTTTCTTCTGGTTTTTCATCTTTATTTTCTGTAATTTTTTCTTTAGTTTTTTTAGGTAATAACTCAGGTAAAGTTTGACCCTCATTGAGAAGTTTTAATTCATCTCCAGTTATTGTTTCTCTTTCTAAAAGAGTTTTTGCAATATAAACTAATTTATCATGATTTTCAGTTAATAAAGTTATTACTGAAGAATAAGAATCTGTTATTATTTTTCTTATCTCATCATCAATCTCTTTTCCTGTTATTTCACTATAATGTTTTTGAGCAAACATATCTCCTTCACTTGTACTATCTAAAAGTATAGGACCAAATTTTTCACTCATTCCAAATTTTGTAACCATTGCATGGGCTATGGCAGTTGCTCTTTGGATATCATTACTTGCTCCAGTAGTAATATCATTAAAAACTATTTGCTCAGCTGCTCGGCCACCTAATAAAACTTTTATTTCTGATAAATATTCTTTTTTTGATTTCAAATATTTATCCTCAGTTGGTAAACTCATTGTATATCCTAAAGCTGCACTCCCTCTAGGAACTATAGTTACTTTATGAACTGGATCAGTGTGCTCTATCATAATTTGAGTAAGAGCATGTCCCACCTCATGATAAGCCACAATATGTCTCTCTTTTACAATAGTCACTCTTGATTTTCTCTCAGGACCTATCATTACTTTTTCTGATGCTTCTTCTAAATCAGACATATTTATAGTGTCTCTACCATCTCTTGCTGCCAATATAGCTGCTTCATTTAATAAATTAGCTAAATCTGCTCCTACAAATCCAGGTGTTTTTCTAGCAACAACATCTAAATCTACATCTTCTGCTAATTTTTTATTTCTCATATGAACTCTTAAAATAGCTTCTCTACCTTTAATATCAGGTGCATCTACTACTACTTGTCTATCAAATCTACCCGGTCTCATAAGAGCTCTATCCAATACTTCAGGTCTATTCGTTGCAGCTAGTATTATAATAGTTTCATCATTTCCAAATCCATCCATTTCCACAAGAAGTTGATTAAGAGTTTGCTCTCTTTCATCATTTCCTCCACCTTGGCCACTTCCTCTTTTTCTTCCCACTGCATCTATTTCATCTATAAAGATTATACAAGGAGCTACTTTTCTTGCCTTGGCAAATAAATCTCTAACTCTAGATGCTCCAACTCCTACAAACATCTCTACGAACTCTGATCCAGACATGCTTAAAAATGGCACTCCAGCCTCTCCAGCAACAGCCTTAGCTAAAAGAGTTTTTCCTGTTCCAGGGTTTCCTAAAAGTAAAACACCTTTTGGTATTTTTGCACCTATATTTTTAAATTTGTCTGGTTCTTTTAAAAATTGAACAACTTCTTCTAATTCTAACTTAGCCTCATCTATTCCAGCAACATCCTCAAATGTAACTTTAACTAAATCATCACCAGTTTCTTTTATCTTAGATTTTCCAACGTTGAATATATTGGAACCACTTCCTCCACCTTTGTTCATTCTAGTAAGCATAAATATCCATACTCCAATAAGAAGTAACATTGGAAACCAAGATACTAAAAGATTTACTAAAAATGGAAGTTCTGTAGGAGGTACCGATTTTATAGCTACATTTTTACTTTCCACCATTCCTACAAGAGTTGGATCCCCTCCTAATCTATCTGTTATCATTCTAGCTTTATAAATTTCTTCTTCTTTATCTTTTATACTAGAGGCATAACCGTATACATATCCTTCTTTTTCTTCTAATTTAACAATTGTATTATTTTTTACTAAATCTATAAACTCAGAATATCCAACGTCCTTTGTTTTACTTTGTTGTTTATCACTCATAAGTGAAGGTAAACTCATGAACAATGTTATAATAAACAATAACATTATCAACCCTTTTAAATTAAATTTTCCTTTTCCTTTTCCATCTTCAGGTTTTTTTCCATTATTTAATCCTGATTTTAATTTTTCTTTAAGCTCATCTTTTTTAAATGAAAAACCTTCTTTTTTCTTTTTTTCATCTTGTTCTTCAATAAAGATTATTTTTTTTTGCAACCTTAATTCCTCCTTATAGATAATACTATTATCTTTTTATTTTTTTTTTCATCTAAATATTTAAAACTTTCACTACCTCTAATTCCTCCAATCCAAACAATCTCTTCTTTATGAAGAAAAATAGGAAGTAAATCTCTTAAATCTACTGGAACTTTATTATTTATTAAAATATCCTTCACTTTTTTTTCTATACTAAGACCACTAGGAATAATTTTATCTCCTGCTTTTCTTTTTCTTATAATTAGTTTATCTCCTAATTTTAAGTTAGTATTGAAATTATATTTACCTTTTATTGAGATCTCTTCTAAAGTTGCTTTTATTTCATAGTTTCCAAAAATTAAACTCCCTGGAATTACAAGTTCATTTTCCAAATCAATATTTTTTAGTTTATCCATGTCTAAAAACTCTTTTTTTTCAATAAAAATGTATTCATAATTTTTCACTAAAAAGTTTTCTTTGTCTATGGATATTTTTTTTGTTCCGCCCTTTTGTAATAATTCTATCATACTACTGATTTTATATCTATCGCTTTTTAATTTATTCGCATTTAAATAACTATTTATTATTTTTTTTTGTATTATTTTTGAATATTTTAAGAAATCTTCTATTAAAATTCTATTATTTTTTATAATTTCATTATTTTCTATTTTCAACTCTTCATTCACTTCTCTAATATCTTCCATTAAACTAAATAATTTATCTTTGAATTTAGGATTATATCTTTTTTCTATAAAAGGTATCAAATCAATTCTTATACTAT
>CAMTIW010000046.1 GCA_947072665.1 uncultured Fusobacteriaceae bacterium
GCCAACCCCTTTCCCGAACCTTCCTGTAGTTTACACATTGGTTCATCCATATTTTTACTAACTAAAATGCACCAATTAATTGATACATTTTAATCAGTAGCCTACTTCTAAAGTAGGCTTGTATATATTCCTCCAAAAAGTTATAATTGAATTGCTTAGAACAAAATAAAATTTATGGAGGATTTTATGGATACTATGACACTTCTTAAACCATTTATTGCTACAGTTACTCCTAAATTAGGAGAAGCTGCTGTTGCTAAAATAATTGAAACTTTTTTTAACAACAATCAAATTATTCCTTACACAACAACTTGGAATTTAAAAAATAATTTCCTAGTTTTAAAGCTAGAACTTCAAACAGATAGAGCTCCCATGACTATTAATGATATTTTTATAGAGTCTCCAACCAAAGAAATCTTTTACCCTTCGAACTTTAGTTTTGTTGAACTTCAACAATATAATGGAAATTATCGTAATCTCTTAATTGATCCATCTTCTGAATATGATTATTTAAAATCATTCATAGATTACTTTGGTGGAGCTATCTGTTTAGATTTTGATGTTATTAATAAAATTTCAATAGTTTTTCGTAATATTCCAGAGGATACTAATCTAAACAACTGGAAAATTATATTTAAAAATAATAATAAAAATTTAACTTTTGACTTAAAAGAATTAATCAATGAAACTCCAGCAACAACTCTTTATTTAAAACAAAGAGGAGTAGATATAGAAGCTCATGTTTATAAACTTATAGAATTTTTTGAGTAATTTATTAATTATCTTTAATTTCAATTACAATACCTTTTTGGGTTTCTTCAACTTTTAGATTTAGAATATCTAATAATGAAATAAGCTTGGTTTTTGAAATATGACTCCTTTCAGGGAGTCTTTTTCTTCTTAATAATTCACTTATTAAATAATAATCACTAATATTAGTTAGCTCTATATCAACTAAAACAGTAGCTAATACTTTACTCATTATTTACCTCCCTTATTAGTTGTTCATAAAATACTATATATTTTTAATAATCTTAGAATAAGAAATCTCTTTCCCATCTCTTATTAAAATCACATCTTCTTTTCCTGAGTTTATATATCTTTTTACTATTACATCTACATATCTTGGGTCTAATTCCAATGATCTATTTTTTCTTTCTAACTGGTCACAAGCCATCATAGTTGAACCTGAGCCTCCAAATAAATCTAAAACTACATCTCCTTTTTTAGAACTATTCATAATTGCTCTTCCAGGAACTTCTACTGGTTTAGTTGTAGGATGAAGCTCTGACTTCTTAGGTCTTGGAATGTCCCAAACATCACATTGTTTTCTATCTTCTAATGGATGAAGTCTTGGTGCTCCTTCTAACCATCCATACCAAATAGGCTCATATCTTGTATGGTAATCTTTCCTTGAAAGAACTAAGGAATCTTTATTCCAGATAATTGTTGATGACCAATGATAATTGTTCTGAGCCAAAGTCAACATCATATTTCCCCACTCTTGGCCTGACATAACAACATAAGTTGGACAACCTTTCTTTGAGAACTCAGCCATCCTTGAAAATACATCAAACATAAACTTCTTGAAATCCTCTGTTCCCATGAAATCATTTAATATTGTTCTTGGTTTATATCCTTGAGGATTATCCTCTTTTACTCCTCCATAATTTACATTCCAAGGTGGGTCTGTAAATACTAAATCAGCTTTATCTGTTAACATTACCTTTGTTACATCTTCAACTTTTGTACTATCTCCACAAAGTAATCTATGACTTCCTAACATATATAAGTCTCCAAGTTTACTGTATTGTTCTTTTTCTAAATCTACTTCTGGTGGTTCATCTTCTTTAAACTCATCAATTTCAACTTCTAAACTTCCAATATTTAAATCTTTTAGTTCTTCTATTTCAAAGCCAGTTAAAGATAAATCTTTTTCATTAATTTCTATCTCTTTTAACTCTAGTTTTAACTTTTCTAAATTAAATCCAGTATTCATAGTTAATTTGTTGTGAGCTATTATATATTGTTTTTTCTGTATCTCACTTAAGTGATCTAATCTTATTACCTCTACTTCTTCAACTCCCAATTGCTGTAATGCAATATATCTTCCATGACCTTCTATAATTACATTATTTTCATCTACTGCTATTGGGTCATTAAAACCAAACTCTTTTATACTTGATTTTATTTGGTCTATTTGTTCTTGAGGATGCTCTTTAGCATTGTTTATATATGGTGTTATTTCACTTAGTTTTAATTTTTCTATTTTCATATGACCTCTCAAAGCTCATTTTTTTCTAAATACTCTAGTAGTTCAACTATTGAATCTGCTGTTTTATTCATCAAATCTAATAATTCCTCAAAACTTGTAATTGAATCTAAGAAAAAAGGCTCTAATAAAATTGCAACTTGCTTAGTCTTGTTTAGAATAGAACCGCCTCTTTCTCCTGGTAAAGTAGGACATAATCCTCTATCTCTAAGCTTTAAATTTTTTAAAAATATATTTTGTGCTACTCCTGCTAACTTTTTACCTTTGATACTAGATGCAGCATGCAATACCTCTGTTCCTTGTGCTATTCCATTAGCTGCATTAAAATGACAACTTATCAAAACATCACCATTCAACGAATTAACTTCTGTTACAAGGTCATTATAATCATTTCTAGCTTTTGCTACTAAATCTACTTTCATAAGTCTTTCTCTTTTGAATACTTCGGCTACCAACCAATTTGTTAAATCCCATTCGTTGATAGTTTCACCATCAAGCTTTGCCTGACACCCCTTACTCACAAAGTTATGTCCAGATAATAAAATTACCCTCATAAGCACCTCCAAATATTTTTACAAAAAATAAAAGAGCTGAGAACCTAGTCACCTAGATCCCCAGCTCATATATAAGCCATACTTTCATATTTAATTTTTTAATTTCTTTTTCGTCAGAAGTAAACTCCTGTATTTAGATTGAGTATAATCTATTATTTTTTATGTGTCAACAATTTTTATTTCATGTTCTTTTCCACATTTGCACTTTAACTTAATGAAAGTACCATTTAATGATATATTTTTACATTTGCTATTTATAGAAAAATACCCATTTTCTTTTCTTGTGACTATCGTAGTATCACATTCTTTACAATCATACTTCCCCTTAATTTTGATGCACCTCTTTTTCCTGATAATTAATTTACTGTAAACCTAGCAATATAAACTCCATATCCACTATCTATATCAACATCTTCAACATCATATTTCTTATGTGTTTCAACTAATTTTTTTTCAAATTTTTCCAAATTATCATCACTTACAACAATTATCATTCCTCACTCCCTAAACTACTTCAAATGCAAGCCTTCCATCTTCCAAACTATAAACTCTATATTTTCCAGTTTTAGTGAATTTTCTTCTAGTTTCTCTATCTGCTTTTGGAAGTAAATTCCAAAAGCATAAATCTAAAGCATTGCTATTATAAGCCTTCATCAATTCATCATAAGCCCAATCTAAATTATATAACTCAATTTCTTTATTTTTAAAATCCTCAAATAATACCTCATTATTATTTAATTGAATATTAAATTTTCCAAAAAATTTATTATATTTATCAAAGTATTCTTCTCTTTTTTTCTTCTCAAATTCATAACTAGCTTTAAGTTCTACACATTGTTCTTGCTTGTCCTCTAACAGATTTTTAAGAGTTTCATTTTTTAAACCTTGGATCCAAAGTCCGTTTTCTTGCTTTTTTATAATTTCATCTTTTTTTTCTAAAGTTTGAGTAATATTATCTATCTCTTTTTTATATTTTTTAGACTCTTTTTTTCCTATCTCCATAATATCCTTAATCCCTTTACGAAGAACGTAGTTCCCATATAAACTAGCTATCATACCTAACCATAATGCTATACTAATTTTTACCATTTATTCCCTCCAATTACCTATAGTAGCTCTTGATTATATTTTTAATCTCCTCTGAAAAAATAATATTAAATCTATCTTCTAAATATGGCTCAATTATTACCATTCTAGCTCCAACTAATATCAATTCCATTAAGCTGAATGTAGCATGAAAATAATTAATCGCTTCTTGTCGTTTTTCTATTGCTAAATAAAGTAATTCATTGATAAAAGCTATATAATGCTCCTCATCCATTAAAGAATGAGAAACATATATTTTTGATTCAAATTTAGTTGAAATTGTAATTTCTTTAGATTTTTGATTGATAAAAATTTTACCATTTTTATTTTTTCTATGATTATTTATTTCTAAAATTAGAGAACTATCAAACTCTTTAAACCAAACCTTTTCTAATAGTTCTAAATGCTCTTTACTTCTGTCTTTCAGCATTTAATTCACCTACGATTTTAAAAAATCTTCAAATTTTTTAGTTGATTTTTTAGGTGTTTTAAATGACATTTCTTCCAATTTTGATTTATTTTTGTAATACTGGCTATTAACTTCAAATGTTCCTTTTTCTTCTTTTAAATTAAAATTATCTAACCCTTTAGTTAAATCTTCAATTGTTTCAGAAATTTGAACTTTTGATTTATTTTGTGCAGCATTGGATTTTCTTTCTGAAATTTGCTGTTGAGCATTATCTCTGATGTTTTTAATATAAATATATGTTTCTTCTAATTTTTGTATCTCTTCTTGAAGAATAATCTCTTCGCTTTCAAGCTCGTTAAGTTCATTAAAAGCCATCTCCGCATCTCTCTTATCCTCTTCAGATTTAGTCTCTATATATCTTTCTTTACACTCTTCAAGAGTGATTTTCATCTCTTTTATATTTCTCTCCATATTTTTTAATTCATCTTTTTTAGCACAATAAATACCTTTAGCTTCATGGTATCTATCATCAATTTTTTTATATTGACTATTCAGTTCTTCTATCGCACCTTCCCAATATTCTTCAGTATTAACTAACTTCTTTTCTAATCTCTTATTTTTACCTTTTAAAAATTTTATAAAACTCTTTATCATTTTTTAATCCCCTCCTAAAATATCAATGCTAGTAATACTACTGCTATAATTGCTATTACAATTATCTTAACTCCTGTAGAAAGTATTTTAAAAATAAAACTCCCTTTCTTTTCAGTTCTTACAATATTTTTAACCACTGTTTCCTCTTCACTTCTCACAACTGGATTAGAAACAACTACTGTAGAAGTAGCAGGTCTATTTATCACATTTCCTATTAACATTCCATTTACAAAATCAGAAGATCCTGAACCTCTATTTTCATTTACTACTGTTGTATTATTTATAATAGTGCTTCTGTTTGTAGTATTTAATTTTGGTGTACTTGGTCTTATTGTCTTAATAGTTTTTACTGGTGTTGTTGCCCTAGGTGTAGATATTTTAATTGTTGAAGAACTTCTTGTTGATGTTGAAGATTTAAAGCTACTTGACCTCACGCTTGACCTACTAGAACTCCTAAAACTCTTCGCCTCAAGAATGTTACAAAATATTGTTAATGCTATAAGTGATGCTGATAAAAATTTCATTAATCCCTCCGATTTTTTATATAATATTTGATATTAGAACTCTCTTAAAAGCCCTAACTATGCTAGTTTACTTGTCTTTTTGCCTATTCCATAAATCATATAAAATCTTTGTTGCTCTTATCATTTTCCCCTCCGTTGTGAATATCAATAATTTTTATTTATCAAAAATCGGTAAATAAATCACTAATTACTCCGTTTTTTAGTTATCCATATGGATAACTTTAACTACTCCAAGAATTGTTGATATTAATACTAAACTAAAGATTATTTTTTTCATTTTATCCTCCAATATTTATTTTAATAAATCATATTTTATTTTTCCATTTGCTAACATTTTTTCAAATGCTTCTAATCCATTGCTCTGCATTTTTGCAAGTTCACTAGCTTTATTTAATAGTTTTTCTTGCTGCTCCTTAGTTAAACGATTAAATTTATCATCTAAAAATTCTCTCTCTTTTATTTGCTCTAAAACTGCATCTGTAATAGGTGTCGACTCTATTGTTTTAGGTTTTATTATCTCTTGCTCTTTTTTTTCTTCTACTACAACTTTCGTTTTCTTCTCAGGCTTTGTATTTTTAGCTCTAAGAGCATTCCCTTTATAAATGATACTTGCTATCTCTGAAACACTCCTTCCTGTCTCTATTCCAGTTTTATACGTTTCTAGCAGTATCTTTTCAACTGATGTTTGTGTTTCTGTTTTTAATAAACTCTTAATAGCTTTTTCTATAGCTGGAATATAATCTATTCCAACTAAATTTTCATTTAAAAATTTTTCCCATTCATCTTTTTGAGGGTATCCCTTTGGATTTATACCAAGCATAATTTTCTTTTCTGATTTTTTCAAATCAAGACATGTTACATGTTTATTTTTCTTTTTAATATTGTTCTTCTTAACTTGTTCTTCTTTGTGTTCATCTGGTGAACCACCCTTGTTCATCTCGTGAACTACCCCTAGTTCATGTGGTGAACTAGGTACACAGATATTTTTAATAGCATATATATTACTTTCATTCGTTTTTGTTTCTTTGTTGTGTCTTTTTACTTTTGCAATATATCCTTTTTCTTCTAAACCTTTTATAGCTTTTAAAAGTGTATTTTTGCTACAAAAACATTTTTTACATAAAGTTGCTAAACTTGGAAATGCAACTTTATTATTGTTGCAATATCTACTTAAAACAGTGTATAAATGAGCTTGATAAATATTGTCAAAAGCTTCTACTGTAACTTTTTCATTAGTCTCTTTATCTGTAACCTCAATCCCATCTATCGCACTATTTTCAACTTTAAAATAATAATCAACTCTTTCATCAACTATTCCAAGAGCCTTTTTTTGTTCTATTGTTAAATTTCTATTTTCCATTTGTTATAGTCACCCCTATAAGAGATCCAGTGCCAGTGGATTCTCTTTTTTAATATTTTAATCTTATTACAACCCTCCAAACTTAGTTGAATCCACTGGCTATGCTTGAAGAGTTGAAATAAGACGCCTACCGAAGTAGGCTTGTATATAATCCTCCAAAAAGTTATAATGTAGCTATGAAACAAACAAAAATAAATTTTATGGAGGAATTACATGACTTTAAAAGAAAAATACAAGGATAGTATCTTAACAATTAAATATTTAAGTACAGAAAAATCTATAACTTTCCAAAGTGCTAAAATAATTGATGAGTTAGATACTTTTATCGAGATAATTTATGGAATTGAAACTCCAAAAGAATCTAAAATACTTCTTAATAAATCTAGAATTATTAGTATTATTTCCAAGTAATTGCAAGAGTGACTAAATTTTAGTCACTTTTTTTTTATCCAAATTCTTTTAATGAAGAATAATTTTTTATAAATTCAATTAATAACTCTTCTTTATTAGTGATTTTAAGTTCTTCTAATTTTTTATTAAATACATCAAAATTACTTATAAACTCATCCATATCAATCACCTCCTAATTGAAACCTACCACTTACTATTGGGGGGGATTAAGAACTTTCGGGGGATAAGTTCTAGTGATAGGCTTTAATTAAGAGCCTACTTTTTTGTAGGGTCTTTTTCTTTAATTGTCAATTCGTATCCTAAATCTTTTAGAATAGATTCTAAATTATCTATTTCTATTTTTTTATTTTTTTCGATACATTCCGACAGTGTTTTATTAAAACTATTCGGATTTCTATTAGTTTTTTGGGCAAAAGCTCTTCTGCTTTTAAAATTTTTTTTTATTTCTAAATCTATAAACTTCGCAAAATTTTTCAGCTCCATTCTTCCTCCTATTTTCTAAACACTTATTAATGTATAAAATACACTTTTTAGTGTCTTTTGTCAATAAAAAAATAAAGAGGATCTCTCCTCTTTATCCCAAAGTTATTATTTTTGCTCATTCCCATAATGTACTTATAATTTTAAAACTTTATTTTTTCTAAATTTCTATTTAATAAATTAGTTACTTTTCCTAATAATTTCATTTCCTTATCTAAAGGAAATGGTGGATAAATATTGTTTAATGAAAAAAATAATGGTTCATAATTTACAATTTCAACTTTTCTTAAAATTCTAGTATCTCCTTTTTCAATCACCACTATTTTTTTATTTAATTCTTGCCAACTTTCTGAAGTTTCTTCTATTAAAAGTGTATCATTTTCATAAAAAATTGGCTCTAATTCATCTCCTTCTATTTCTATACAAAAATTCTTTTTCTTTAACGATAATCCCATTGGTATAATCAGCTCCTTGATTTTATAATCTGAGAGCAAAGACCCATCCCCTAACGAATTAACTATATATGTTTTAAATTTTTGTGCTTTCATTGTCGGAGTAGTCACAGTTAATTTATCATTTTTATATATTAATTTATCTAAAATTACCTCTGGAACTGTTTTTTCTAAATAGGAGAGATTAAGTTCATCTTCATCTTCTTGATAAACTTCTAATAATTTTGTAAATATTTTTTCACTAATTGCACTTCCTTTTTCAACTCTGTCTATATAAGAATAGGCTACACCTAATTTTTCTGCAAGAGTTGCCAGGCTATCCTTATGTTTTTTTCTTATATTTTTTAAGGTTTCTCCAAATGACATATTTCACCTCTTACTATATTTTATTTGTTATAAAGCTATTTGGTTATAAAATATATAACTTCAACACTATATATTTTATAATAAAATTAAAAAAAACAATAACTTTTCATTGACAATACACACAAAGAAGTGTATATTATTGTTATACACCAAAAAGTGTTTAACACATTATAGTGTATTTTATAAATTTTGTATTTTATAAACAAAATTATTTTTAAATTTTTTAGGAGGGTTAAATGATAAAAAAAGGGTATGAATTAGAAACTCAAGTTATTGAAATTTTTAACGTATTTTATAAAGAGAAATTAGAAGAAGAAAAAACTACATCATTTATTTTAGAGGATATAGATTTTATTAAAATGTTATCTGATAAAACCAAGGAGGAACTTCAAGATGAAACTAGAGGAAAGTTTTTCCATTCTAAATTAGAGGACGAAATATTTTATAAATTTATAAGGCGAAAAGATAAATTTATTCTAATTTTTATGAAACTTGGTGGTTTTGTGAAAGGTGGGTGTAGTTCATGAAACCTACAACTTTAATAGATGATGCTATGAGCTTAACTATGGGAACTACTGGAGTTCTATTTGAACTTGGATGTCATGTAGAAATAGATTACCAAATTGACACACTAGACGATGTAAGAAGAGAAGAGTATATAAGAACTACTAAAGATGCTATTGAACGATTAGAGAAATTTGCAGAGCAGTTTCAAGATAAAACTTTTTACAATTGGGTTAAAAGATATACTAAATTTTTAAAAGCTGATTTAGAGAAACAACTTTATTACGAAGAGTTAAGTGATAAGTTAAGAGATAAACTTTCAGGAAGTATCTCAAATAGCAAAGAAAAGTTACGTAATGAAAATTATAACTATGAACAACTGCTATTTCAAAAAAGTTTTAATAGGAGTACTGGATGATAAGCTTATTAAAATATATATTTAAAACAAAGATTGAATATAAAGTAAGAGGTTAAAATGGAAAAGTTACAAAAAATAAAAAAAGAAGGTTCAGTAATTAAACCAAACCCTCACCTTCAATGAGAGTATAACACTGAACCTTCCGAAATGTCAAGGGAGGATTTAAAATGGCAATAAGAATAATCGATAATATTATATTTGCAAGTATTAGATTAAAAAGTGGAGAAGTTAAAAGATTTAAAGGGTCCAGTATTGATGACATCTTTTATCAATTAGAAAAACTTATACAAATTGGAGGAAAATAAAATGATAATAGCATTAAAAAATACTGAATTTAAAGAACTTATTGAAACTTTTGAAAAGTTTAAATTTAATACATGTACATCTGGAAAAGAAACTATAAAAATAGAACCTTTTAGTTATAAGTATATAATTTATTTAGATGAGGAAAAAGTAGAAATTGAATCAAATTCAAGAGATATTGATACGTTTTTTAATAAAATACATACAACATCTGAAATTAAAAATAGAAAAAGAGTCAAAGCTCCAAGCGTTTGTTTAAAGGACGTTATCGAAGAGGAGTTTCATATAAATTTATGGAGGTTAGAAGAATGTCAGTAATTTTAATTAAAAATAATAAAGGGGGAGTTGGTAAGAGTTGGATAACTCTCCAACTCGCTCACGGACTTCAACATGTATCAGACAAGAAAGTTTTAATTGTAACATCTGATAACCAAAACAACATCTTAGAATATGCTGGAAAAGATAAGGTTGTATCTGATTCAGGACTTGAAAAATGGATAAAAACTGGAACTGGTGATCTTATAAGATTAAGAAAGAATCTGTTTTTTATTCCTCTCAAAACATCACACTTGAACTTACAGTCCAAAGATAAGTTAGAACGCCTATTTGAGGCATTTAAAGAGGAATATGGGTATATTTTAATAGACTCTACACCTGTGGTTGGAATAGATAAATACTTTGTTGATTTAGCTGATAAAGTTGTTATTCCTGGATTTGCTGACAAGGTAACAATAAATTCTATAACTTCACTTTTAGAGCAAACCGAAGTAAGAAAAGTTAAATCAATTATTATTAATAAATGGACTAAAACAGCTAAAGAAAAAAAGTATTATCATGGTCTTAAAGAAGTTTTAGAACCTTATGAAATACTTTTAACAGCTCCAATAGCACAGAGTGCAATGATTGGAAAACTCATAGATGACGGGAAAACAATATGGGAATCTAACTCTAAAAAAGTTAAAGAGATACAAGAAAATTTTGTAGGTGTGATTGAGGCGATACTATGAAAGCATTAGCTAATTTAAAATCAAAAGTACAAGAAGATTATCAAAGTAAATTTAATTTTGATAAATATGAAATTGAAGATAGCGATAGAGAAATTATAGTAAGAAATGAAGCAACAATATTTCGTAATTATAGAATAGCTGCTGATTCCATGTACAAAGTTTGTAGAGCAATCTATGAAAATCAGATTAAATTTAAAAAATCTGAAGGTAGTTTTATGGAATGGTATACTGGAATTGGCTTTACTAAAGATAAAATTAGCGAACTTTTGAAAACAAATGAATTATATATGAACCTTGAAGATAAAAAAGAATGGGTAACATCGTTATCCATTCCAGCTATAAAAATGCTTACACATAAATCAGTTGATATAAATGCAGTTCTTGATGCTGCTGAACTTGGATTAAGTTCTACATCTGAGATAAAATTATTTTTAGAAGCTTGTAAAAATAATGGTGATGTTATAGAAATTATTGAAGTTGAAAAACCTAAAAATACACTATTACAAGCTAAGAATAAATGTATAAATTATAATAACTTTGAAAAATTAAAAAAAAATATAACTACTATGAGTAGTGAAGAGATTAATAAAGCTGACAAAGAACTTGAGATTTTAGAAAAGTATTTAAAAGAACTTAGAAAAAACATTTCTGACAGAAATAAAACTTTTGAAAATAAAAATAATTTAACATTGGTGATTAATGATGGAACTGTTAAATAGAGATAAAATTATAGAAGCTCATATAGGATAACGATTTAAAATACGTCAAAAATTGTTGAAAAAACATATAAATTGGAGGATAAGACATGAATGAAAATACTAAAAAAATAACTTTAGATAAATTACTTGAAAATTTAACTGAAATTGGAATGCTCGAGAGTGATGATAACGAAGCTGTTGCAGTTCTTTTTGAAGCAATGGAAAAGATGGCTAGAGAGCATGGATATTGCCTGTCTCTTACAAGTAAAGATGAAAATAATACTGACCCTGACAAGTTCCAAGTAATATTTAAAAATATGAATACTGGTGCTAGATATGATTTAAGACACTTATTAATGGCTATGGCTGGTATAACAAATAATTAATTTTGATTTCGCAAGCTTGCGAAATGAGGAGGTAAACCATGAATCAAGTATCTGTAATAAATGAACTTCTAAAGGTTGAAGAGGTCAGCAAGGTATGTAATGTTAGCAAATGTAAAGCATACAAATTAATGAAACAAATTAACGATGAACTAGAAGCCGAAGGTTTTATAACGATTAAAGGTAGAGTCAATAAACATAGACTTTTAAAAAAATTAGGAATACTAGATCAATAAGGAGATAAATAAATGCCTGCTACTAAAGACCAAAACGGAACTTGGAGTTCTAGATTTTATATAACTGACCATAACGGCAATAAATTAAGAAAGAGAAAAAGAGGATTTAAAACAAAAAAAGAAGCTCTCGAATATGAAAGAGAGTTTCTTTCTAAAACTAATTTTCAAAATTCTATGAACTTTGAAAGTCTATGTGAAATATACTTTGACGATTTACAACACCGTTTAAAACAAAATACATTTCTTACTAAAGAACATATCATTTTAAAAAAAATACTACCATTTTTTAAAAAAATGAAAGTCGAAGATATTAGTCCTGCTATAATAAGAAAATGGCAAGGAAAAATACTTTCTACAATAAACCCAATATCTCAAAAAAAATATAGTTTAACCTACATAAAAACAATAAATAATCAGCTTGTCGCAATATTTAATTATGCAGTTAAATTCCATAATTTAAAAGAAAATCCTTGTCATAAGGCTGGAAGTATTGGAAAAAAGAATGCTGATGAAATGAATATTTGGACAGCTAATGAGTTCAATTCTTTTATTGTTTTACTTAAACATAAACCTATATCTTACACTGGATTTAATGTTTTATTTTGGACTGGAACAAGAATTGGTGAACTCCTTGCTTTAACTATAAAAGATATTGATTTTAATAAAAAAAGTGTAACAGTGAATAAAAGTTATCAAAGAATTAAAAGGGAAGATGTAGTAACAGAGCCTAAGACTCCAAAATCAAAAAGAGTTATAGAAATATCTGACTTTTTAATAGAAATATTAAAAGAATATATTTCTAAACTTTATGAGCCAACTCCAGATACAAGATTATTTAGTTCAACAAAATTTAGATTTGAACACGATATAAAACTTTATTCCGAAAAGGCTGGATTACATAGAATTAGAATACATGATTTAAGGCATAGCCATGCAAGTTTTTTAATAAATAATAATGTTAATATTTTAGCAGTTTCACAAAGACTTGGACATGAAAAGATAGAAACTACTCTAAACATTTATTCACACCTTTATAAAGAATCTCATGATTATATGATGACTATTTTAAATAAGAAAGACTAGATTAATTTCTAGTTTTTTTATTTAAAAATAGAGCTTTTTTTTCTTGACTTTATAGCTTTTTAGAGCTATACTTTTTATAAATAACTATACAATATAAATTGTAAAGGGAGGACAAATGAATAAAGGTGAAATCCTAAAAGAAAAGAGAATTACTATTGGATACACCCAAAAGTCTTTAGGAAATAAAATTGGAATTTCTAATAAACATCTTTCAGATATTGAATGTTCTAGAAAACCATTATCTCAAAAGTTATTAAATAAATTTAAACTTATTTTTAATTTTAATGATAACGAATTAAAAATATTGGAAAAACCTGAAAGAAAATACGATACTTTTGAATTAGATCTTGAGATTAAACGTAAAAAAGAGCTTTTGCTCCAAATTGAAACTGAGATAAAATTTAAAAGACTAGAATTCGAAAAATTAGAAAGAACATCTGGAATTAGAAGTAAAATTACTTGGGGCAGTATTGAAATACAAAAAATTGTTGGAAGTAAGATTGTCGAAATAATTAACTTATACTCTTTAGCCAATAGAGCCAATCAACAAGAATGTATCCCTGCTTTAAAACAATTAGTTATTTACTTAGATACATTCTCACAAAAAATAAAAAAAATGATATTAGAACGGGAGGAAATTGATTTATGAGTAGTGCATTAGGGAAATACGGAATACAATTACCACAAAAACCATTATCAGATTTTGAAAGAGCAGACATCGAAAAAATAATAACATTCCACATCGGGAAAATTGTACCAAGAGTTTTAAAAGAATTTGATCAATTTATTGATAAAAAAAAGGAGTTTACAGCTAGACAAACTTCTTTATTAATAAATGGTAAGAATGATAAAAGAGAAGCTTATAAAATGAAAACATATGTCGATGATTATATAGCATTCTATAAGGATATAGAATTTAGTATAATTTCAGCTACAGAAGATATTTTAGAAGAGATTATAACAGATATGAACCAGTATACAAAAAATTCATCTAGAAAAACTAAATTCATCAATACATTAGATAGTTTAAATGGGCAAATGATTATGTTTACACTTGCGGTTATGTCTATAGGAGAATCATTAATCAAAAGACATCGTACTATAGAAAATGGTAGATATTTAGAACATGTTTTAAAAGCTAAAAGAGAACTTACTGATGATATTAAAACTATATATAAAGCTTTCCATAGAGGTGAATTAACTTTAGAAGAAGTGAACTATACATTTAGGGAATTAATTGATAAAAAGGTTCAAGATGCTATTAAATTTGATAGCGAAATTTATAATGCTATTAAATTTGAAGAAGATTTATATTCCATCTGTGACCAAGATACAATATTAGAATTTGTCTATAGCGTTATAGAAAATGCTAGAGTTAAAGTTACTAGTAAAAATAGACTGATTAGTTTACTTGAATTTTAAAAGATAAACGGTGGGGCCAAATTGGTCCCAAAAATTCAAAAACAAGATATAAAAACACTCAAAATATAAAATATAATATAAAAACACATAAATAAACATAAGGAAACACGTGATATAATATTTTTATTTATAGAGTGGGAATAATTTAATATTACTTATAAACATAGAATATGTAAGCCATTTTAAG
>CAMTIW010000047.1 GCA_947072665.1 uncultured Fusobacteriaceae bacterium
ATTATATATGTATAATAATATTATTATAATTAAAAATGGAGATAACTATGAAAAAAAAATTAGATATAAATCATAAAAAAAATGTTTTAGTTACTAGAGATAGTAAAAATAACCACAGTTTCTCTAAAGCACTTATTGAATCTGGAGTTAATGTCTTTGAACTTCCTTTCATAGAAATATTAGGTAATAAAATAGAGATTGAAAATTTAAATTCTTATTCAGCCATACTATTCAACTCTCCCAATGGAGTTAAATTTTTTATGGAAAATTTAATCAATAAAAATACTCTTCCTACGTGTAAAATTGGAGTTGTTGGTGAAAAAACAAAAGATAAGCTTTTAGAATGTGGATTTAAACCTGATTTTATGCCTAAAAAATATATGATTAGTGAACTAGTAAAAGATTCTTTAAATTTCACTAAAGAGAATGATAAAATATTAATTATTACTTCTAATTTAAGTCCTTGTGATACAGAACTATGGTCATCTTCTTACAATAGAAAATTTGAAAAAATTATTGCTTATAGTACTAATAAAATCATAAGATTACCTGAAGAAGTAACAAATATTTTAAAAAATATTGATTATATAACTTTTCTAAGTTCTTCAACAGTTGAAGCCTTTTATGAAAGTATTAAAGGTGACCTTAATTTAATAAATAATAAAAAAATAGTTTCCATTGGAGAAATAACATCAAAAACACTTTCAAAACTTGGATTTAAAGTAGATTTAGAAGCTACTGAATTTCATGGAGATGGAGTTGTTAAAATTATAAAAGGAGATAAAAATGTTTAATAGAACAAGAAGAATAAGAAGTTCTTCAGCCATTAGAGAACTTGTAAAAAATGTAAGTTTTTCTATAAATGAATTAGTTTATCCTATCTTTATAGAAGAGGGAGAAAATATTAAAGAAGAAATTTGTTCAATGCCTAATCAATTTAGATTTTCTTTGGATAGATTAGAAGAGGAACTAACTGAACTTAGTGATTTAGGAATAAAATCTTTACTATTATTTGGTATTCCAAAAATTAAAGATGAAATTGGTTCTGGAGCTTTTGCTGAAAATGGGATTATACAAGTAGCAACTAAATATATAAAGACAAATTTCCCTAATTTTTTAATAATAACTGATGTCTGCATGTGTGAATATACATCTCACGGACATTGTGGTATTTTAGAAAATTGTGAAGTTTCAAATGATATAACAATTGACTACATAGCTAAGATAGCTCTTTCCCATGTTCAAGCTGGAGCAGATATCGTAGCCCCATCTGATATGATGGATGGAAGAATTTTAAAAATAAGAGAACTTTTAGATAAAAATAATTATTTTAATGTTCCTATTATGTCTTATTCTATCAAATATTCTTCTAGCTATTACGGACCTTTTAGAGATGCTGCTGATTCTGCACCTTCTTTTGGAGATAGAAAAACTTATCAAATGGACTTTAGGAATAATAAAGACTATATGATTGAAGCTATTAATGATATTCAAGAAGGAGCAGATATTATAATTGTTAAACCTGGTCTTCCATATCTAGATATAGTTAAACAAGTCTCAACTTCAGTAAATATTCCAGTAGCAATTTACAGTGTAAGTGGTGAATATTCAATGGTTAAAGCTGCTGCAATAAATGGTTGGATAGATGAGCAAAAAATTGTCATGGAAAATATGTATGCCATGAAACGTGCAGGAGCCAATATTATAATTACTTATCATGCTAAAGATATAGCTAAATGGTTAGGAGGAAAATTATGAAATTTACAAACTCACAAAATATCTATAAAGAAGCTATCAAAGTTATCCCCGGAGGCGTTAATAGTCCTGTCAGAGCCTTTAAATCTGTAAATAAAGAATTTCCAATTTTCATTAAAAGCGGAAAGGGTTCTAAAATTTATGATGAGGATAATAATGAGTATTTAGATTATATTTGTTCTTGGGGTCCTATGATACTAGGACATAATCATGAAAAAATTATGGTTGGAATAAGAGAAGCTATTGAACTAGGAAGTACTTTTGGTTTGCCTACCAAGGGGGAAGTTGAACTGGCTGAACTTGTAATTAGTTGTTTTCCATCTATGGATATGGTTAGATTTACAACTTCTGGAACAGAAGCTACAATGACTGCTATTCGTCTAGCTAGAGCCTATACTAATAGAAATAAAATTTTAAAATTTAATGGTTGTTATCATGGTCATTCTGATTCTCTTCTTGTTAGTTCTGGATCAGGTCTTTTAACAGATGGTTATCAAGATAGTAATGGAATTACTGAAGGAACTTTAAAAGATACACTTACTGCTGATTTTGGGGATATTGAAACAGTTAATAGAATTTTAAGAACTAAAGAAGTTTCTTGTGTTATTATAGAGCCTATTCCTGCAAATATGGGACTTATTAATACAGAAAAGAAATTTTTAGAAGAACTTAGAGAAATTTGTACAGAAACAGAAACTCTCCTTATATTTGATGAAGTCATTTCTGGATTTAGACTAGCTTTAGGCGGTGTACAAGAACTCTTTAACATCAAACCAGATTTAACTACTTTAGGAAAAATTATAGGTGGTGGCTATCCAGTTGGAGCATTGGGTGGAAAAAAAGAAATCATGAATATGCTAGCACCAGTAGGACGAGTTTATCATGCTGGAACTTTATCTGGAAATCCAATATCTGTTAGAGCAGGGTTTGATACTATTTCTTATCTTATTGAAAATAAAAATATAATATATAAGCAATTAGAAGAAAATGTAAACTATTTAGCTGAAAATATACAAAAAATTGCTAATAAGTACTCTGTTAATATCTGTATAAATAAAGTTGGATCTCTATTTACAATATTCTTCACAGATTTAGATAAAGTTTCAACTCTTGAAGACTCTAAAAATAGTTCTGATTTAAATTATTCTATCTATTTTAATACTATGCTTCAAGGAGGAATTGTTACTCCACCATCAAAATATGAAGCTCATTTTATCTCTTTCGCCCACACACAAGAAGATTTAGATAAAACACTAGAAATTCTAGAGTTAGCATTTAAAAAGATTTCAAATAGAGATTAAATATGAAAAATAAACCATTAATAGATGATAATTTTTTCCCGTTTTTCATAAATATGTCAAATAAAAATTGCTTAATTATTGGTGGAGGAAAAATTGCTCTTAGAAAAGCTAATACACTTTTAAAAATGGGTGCTAAAGTTACTGTTATTTCTCAAGAAATTTTAGTAGATGAATTTTTTTCTTTACCCATTACTATAGAAATAAGAAGTTTTTCTCCAGAAATAATAAGAAAAAATTATTTTTTAGTAATTGCTGGAACTAACAATATTATAATTAATGAAGAAATTGTTAATATATGTTTTAATCTTGGTATTTTAGTTAATAATATAACTTCTAAAGAATATATGGATCTACGTTTTTCTTCAGTTATCAATGAAAAAGATTATCAAATTGGAATTTCAGGAAAAGGAAATCCTAAAAAATCGATAATGATTAAAAATGTTATTAAAAATATTGATTTTAATAATATTTTGGAATAATTTAAAAAACTTTTAAAATAATCAAACTAATTTTTCTAATTTTAGTTTGATTATTTTAAATTTTATGCTAAAATCAAATCATATGTATTTTATATCAAAATATTAATATTAATTTAAGGAGTTGATACAAATGGAAAAAATACAATCCACATGCAATTATTGTTCTTTAGCCTGTAACTTTGATTTTCATGTTGAAAACAATGAAATAATTTCTGTTCTTCCAACTAAAGAATATCCTGTAAATATTGGTTTCGGTTGTATAAAAGGTCTTAATCTAGATAAACAATCTACCATATATAAATCACAGGTTAAGCCCAGCATAAAACTAGAGAATGGAGGAAAAAAAATTTTAGAATGGAATGATGCATTTGAACTTTTTGCTTCTAAAATTAAAACAATACAAGAAAAATATGGAAAAGAAAGCGTCGCTTGTATCAGTACAGGACAATTAACTCTTGAAGAAATGTCCCTTGTAGGCCATGTTTTTAGGAATCATGTGGGTGGGAATCTAGACGGTAATACTAGACTTTGTATGGCTACCTCTGTTGTTGCACATAAACAAAGTTTCGGTTTTGATGCTCCTCCATACACTTTAAAAGATTTTGAACTTTCTGATACAATAGTATTAATTGGAGCTAATCCAATTGTAGCCCATCCTATCATTTGGAGTCGTATCCTTAATAATAAAATAAAAAATAAAAAAATTATAACTATAGATCCTAGAAAATCAGAAACAGCAATACATTCAGATTTTTGGTATGGTATAAAACCAAAAACAGATTTAATTTTTCTTTATACTCTTGCTAATTTTTTAATTGAAAAAAATTGGATAGATAATAATTATATAAATAGTCACACTGAGAATTTTGAAGAATTTAAAGTACATATTAAAAACTTTTCTATCCACAATGTTGAAAATTTAACTGGAATTTCCAAAGAAAAAACTATTGAACTAGCAGAAATGATTCACAATGGAAAAAATGTTTCTTTTTGGTGGACCATGGGAGTTAATCAAGGATATCAAGCTGTTAGGACTGCACAAGCTATAATAAATTTAGCTATTATGACTGGAAATATAGGAAGAGCTGGAACTGGTGCTAATTCTATCACTGGTCAATGTAATGCTATGGGATCTAGACTTTTTAGTAATAGTACAGGTTTATATGGTGGTGGAGATTATGATAATCTAGCTAGAAGAGAAAAAGTTGCTAAAGCTTTAGGAGTAGATCCTTCTATTTTTCCAACAAAGCCTACTTTACCCTATAACGTCATTATAGAGAAAATAATTTCTGGTGAAATTAAGGCTCTTTGGATTCTTTGTACAAATCCTAGACATTCTTGGTCCAATAATAGTCAATTTGCTCAAGCTATGAAAAATTTAGAATTTTTTGTAGTTCAAGACTTATATGAAGATACTGATAGTTCTAAAGAATGTGATCTTTTTCTTCCTGTGGTTCCCAGTATAAAAAAAGAAGGAACTCTTATTAATACTGAACGTCGAATTTCAAAAATGAATCCTGTTTTATCTAAAGAGAAAGATGCTCTATCTGACTATGACGTTATTTTAGGAATTGGAAAAGCTTTAGGAATGGGGTCCCTTTTAAATGGTTGGGAAACTCCTAGATCTGCTTTTGAACTTATGAAAAACACAACTGAAGGGATGCCTTGTGATATGACAGGAGTTGATTACGATAAGTTATCTAATTCTAAAGGTATCCAATGGCCATTTAAAGCTGGCGAAATTTTAATTAATGATGAAAGAAGACTTTTTGAAAATAACCAATATTATACTCCTTCAGGAAAAGCAAAATTTATATTTGAAGATATTCATGAAAATCCACTTAAATTCTCAGCTGAATTTCCTTATATTTTAAACACAGGGAGAGGAACAGTAGGGCAATGGCATACACAGACTAGAACTAGAGAAATTCCATACGTTGAAGAATTAATATCTAAAAAAGCTTATATTTATATTAATACTGAACTCGCCAAAGAATTAAATATTAAAAATCAAGAAAGTATTTTAGTATCTTCTATAAATGGTAACAAAGCTATTTTTGTTGCAAATGTAACAAATGATATTTCAAAAGAACAGCTTTACGCACCTATTCATTATATTGAAACTAATGAACTAACACCAGCAGTATATGACACATATTCTAAGGAACCCTCATATAAGGCAACTCCTATTAATATTTCAAAAATTATATAAAGAGGTGATACATTGAAAAGAATAAAAATTGTAAGAGAAAAATGTATTGGCTGTCTAACTTGTGTTTCAGCATGTATTGTTTCTCATAAAGACGAACCTAGAAATAGAGTAGTTACTGATAGCTCTATGAAATTTTCTCCTATCTTTTGTAGAAACTGTGATTTACCTGAATGTGTTTATACATGTATGAGCGGAGCTATGACAAAAAATTTAGATACTGGAACTGTAGACTATGATGAAGTAAAATGTGCAAGTTGTTACATGTGTATTATGTCATGTCCATATGGAGTTCTAAAACCTGATAGTAGAACTAAAAAAAGAATTTTAAAATGTGATTCTTGTGAACATATTGAAGGTGGACCACAGTGTGTTGCTAGATGCCCTATGGCTGCTATTACATTTGAGGAGGTTAAATAATGAGATATATTATTTTAGGAGCTTCTGCTGCTGGTATTAATGGAGCAGCTACTCTTCGTGAGCTTGATAAAAATTCTGAAATAATTCTTATTTCCACAGATGATAAGATTTATTCTCGTTGCATGCTACATTTATATATTAGTAATGAAAGAAATACTGAACGTTTAAATTTTACTTCTGAAGATTTTTTTGAAAAAAATTCAATTACATGGTTAAAAAATAAAACTGTTATTTCTTTAAATTCTAAAGAAAATTTTGTTACCTTAAATGATAATGAAAAAGTATATTTTGATAAAATTCTTTTAGCTACTGGATCCCATCCTTTTATTCCACCTATTGAAAATTTTAGAGATGCACCTAACGTTATTGGCTTAAAAACATTAGATGATTGTACTAAAATTAAATTAATGAGTGAAACAGCTAAAAATATTGTAATTTTAGGTGGCGGTCTTATAGGTGTAGATGCTTTAACTGGTCTTTTACATTGTAAAGCTAAGCTCACATTAATTGAAGGAGGAAAAAATATTCTTCCTATACAACTAGATTCAGAAGCTGCTGAAATATATAGTAATGAATTTAAAAAAAGAGGTGTAAACCAACACTTTAATACTTTAGTCACAAATTCTGAAAAAGATTCTCTCGGAAATATAATCTCTTTGGAACTTAAAACTGGAGAAAAAATTCTTACTGATATGGTCATTGTTGCCACTGGAGTTAGACCTAATATTGACTTCTTAAAAGATAGTGATGTTATTACAAATAGATGTGGTTTAGAAATAGATTCCTTTGGTAGAACTAATATTCCTAATATATATGGTGCTGGAGATATCACTGGAACCTCACCTGTTTGGCCTGCTGCTGTAAAAGAAGGTATAATTGCTGCTTCTAATATGGCTAATGTTAAAATTGAATTGGAAGATTTCTTTTGTAATAAATCTTCTATGAATTTTTTCGGTATTCCTACTATTTCCATAGGAAATCCCAACCTTTCAGGGGAGGAATATACTATAGATACTTTACGTACAGATAATTCATATAAAAAAATTATTCATAAAGATGGTAAAATATATGGAGCTTTAGTCCAGGGAGATATTTCTTATAGTGGTGTTCTTACACAAATTATAAAAGATAAAATAGATATCTCAAAAATAAAAAAATCAGTTTTCAGTATAGATTATTCTGATTTTTTCAATATTAAAAATAATTTAGAGTTTTCTTACTAAGAAAAGGGGATATATTTTGCAACTACTTACATTAGATACAGCTTTAGAAATTCTTTTAAATAATACTGACGAAATAACAGAAATAATAGAGTGTAATCTATCTTTAGCCACTGGAAAAATTTTAGCTGAAGATATTTTTGCACCCTTAGATAATCCTCCATTTAATCGTTCTCCTTTAGATGGGTTTAGTTTTCACCATTCTTCTTCACTGGGAGCTAGCTTTAATTTTCCAAAACTTATAAAAATTGTTGGTGAGATAGATGCTGGTACAGAGTATACAGACCCCATTGAATTCAATCAATGTGTCAGAGTAATGACAGGAGGAATGCTTCCATATGGATCTAATTGTGTTATAAGACAGGAAGATACCATAGAAAAAAATGGTTATATTTTTATTCAACAAGAACTTAAAGAATTTGAAAATTTTTGCTTTCAAGGTGAAGATATAAAAAAAGGAACTCTTCTTATGAAAAAAGGAGTTAAACTTACTCATCACCACATAGGTGTTTTAGCTACTATGGGAATTGAAAATATTAAAACAATAAAACCTCTTTTGATTGGAATTCTAAATACCGGTGATGAACTTTTAGAACTGGGAAAAACTTTAACTCCTGGTAAAATTTATAATAGTAATCTCTACTTTTTAACATCTCGTTTAAATGAATTAGGTATTAATTTTAAAGTATTAAATAGATGTCCTGATATTGCAAAAGAAGTTGCTGATCATATCTTGGAAAATATAGACTCTCTTGATCTTTTAATCACCACTGGTGGAGTTTCTGTTGGTAGAAAAGATATCATGCACGAAGTTATCAATATTTTAAAATGTAATAAATTATTTTGGAAGGTTAAAATTCAACCTGGAACTCCTGTATTATGTTCTAAATTAAATAACAAAATAATTATGTCACTATCTGGAAATCCTTTTGCTTGCCTTGCTAATTTAGAACTTCTTGTAAGACCAGTTTTAGCTAAACTTTCTAAAGATAAATCTCTTAACTCTAGAAAACAAAATGTTACACTTAAAGGAGAATTTAATAAAATTAGTAAAAATAGAAGATTTCTAAGAGCATATTATGAAAATGATATTGTTTTCTTAAATAGTACTGGTCATTCTTCTGGAGAAGTTTTTTCTTCCTTGGATACCAATTGTTTTATTGATATTCCCTCAGGAACTAAAAAACTTTCTTCTGACGAAACTGTAACTATTGTTATTCTTTAATTAAACTATTTGAGGTGTACTTATGATAAAAAATTGTTCTCTCATCATTTTAGCAGGTGGACAAAGTAAAAGAATGAATTACAACCATAAATTTCTTCTCCCAATTGGAGATAAAACTTTTATCTCTAAAATTTTAGAAGAGTCTATAAATTTTGATAAAATAATTTTAAGTTTAAATTCTAATCAGAAATTCTATTATAACTCTGATATAAAAATTGTCTATGACCATTATGAAAAAATAGGCCCTCTTGGAGGGCTCTATTCATCTCTTAATGCTCTAGAAACAGATTTTGCAATTGTTATCCCATGTGATATGCCTTATATTTCAAATGAACTATTGACTTATCTTTTGCAATTTATAACACCTCATTTAGATGCTGTGATAATTAGAGATAATAACAATAAAATAAACCCTCTTTTTGGTATTTATCATAAAAGAAGCCTTCCTAAACTTGAAGAATATATTACTAGTGGTAATTATAAAGCTACTACTTTTTTAAATTCTTTAGAAACAAAAGAAATTTCTCTTGAATATACTATCTTCAATAATGAAAAAATTTTTTTAAATGTAAATACCTGTGAAGATTATAATAGTTTTAATCTGAAACTAAAAAAACCTGTATTTTTTGCTGTTTCTGGCAGTAAAAATTCAGGAAAAACAACTTTTATTCAAAAACTTATCCAATATTTTGTCTTGGAAGGGAAAAAAGTTGGTACTATAAAACATGACGGCCATGATTTTATAGGTGATACTCCTGGAACAGACAGCTTTAAACATAGAGAGGCTGGAGCTACTAAAACTCTTGTTTATTCTAAAAATAAATATATGCTCATGGATTACGAACAAAAACTTTCCACAGAAGAATTTTTAGATTTTTTTCTAGGCTATGATTTAGTTATTCTAGAAGGATTTAAATATTCTGATTTTCCAAAAATAGAAGTCATACGTGAATTAAATTCCATGAAACCTATCTGTAACCAAAAAAATTTAATGTGTATTGTAAGTGATTTTAATTTTCAATCAGATGTCCCTATTTTTAATTTTAATAATCTAGAAGAAATTATAAAAGAAATAAAAAAAAATATATTTAAAGGAGAATATTAATGAAATTTGGCAATATTTTAGAAAGAATAGAAAGGCTACCTGTGGGTATTATAGGTACCTCTGTGGCTGCAATAACAATATCTAATGTTTATGCTACCTTTAACATGAGAGCTTTAAGGGACATCTTTATGTTTCTTGGAACTATTATTCTTATTTTAGCTACAATTAAAATTGTAGCACATAAAAAAGTTTTTATAGAAGAATATAAAATGACTGTTCCTGGAAGTTTGTATGGTACATACTCAATGCTTATAATGCTTATAGGTAGTTATTTATTTCCTTATCTTCCATTAGTTGGAAAAACTCTTCTTTTAACTGGAGTTACTATTCATGCAATTTTTATCATCATATTTTCTTATCTAAACTTAAAAAATAAACTAAAAATAGATACTTTTTTACCTTGTTGGTTCGCTACATATAATGGAATAATGGTTTCCACAGTAGTTGGTGTCCCTATGAATTTAGGTATTATTGGTAAACTCATAGTTTTTTATGGTATTACTATTTATTTTTTAATAATACCATTTATGATAAGAAGACTTTTAAAATTTCCTGTTGCAGAACATTTAATTCAAACTAAAGCAGTAATTTTAGCTCCTTCTAGCCTTTGTCTTATTGGTTATTTAAATTTTGTTCCAACACCAAACCTTTATTTTGTATTCTTTCTCTATTTTGCTGTTTTTGTTTCTCTAATTTATGTTGTTAAAAATATTCCTGCTTTTTTTAAAAATAATTTCACACCTATTTTTGCAGCTACTACCTTCCCTATGGCAATAGGAACAGTTGCTACATTACGTATGTCAGTATACTTATCTTCCATTGGTTTTTTAAATTTTAGTCTTGTCCTAAGAAATCTTATGGGAATTCAAATATTTTTATCCACTGTTATTATTGGTTTTGTATATTACAATTTTTTAAAAAAAACATATGTATCCGCAAGTCAAAACTAGTATAATTATATCTTTTAATTGATTTTTTTTAATTTTTTAGTTATAATTAATTCTATGAAAAAATTTAATATAAAAAACATTCGGAGGGAAAATGTTAGGAGATGCTATTCAAAAAACGATTTCAATAGGTGAAAAAAAAGTTAATTTCTTAAGTAAAAATTTATTACGTTATTTATCTCTATCTGCTTTAGCAGGTGCTTTTGTTGGAGTTGGAATTCTTTTAATTTTTACAATTGGTGGTCTTGCAGGAAATATTGCTGGACCTTTTGCTGTTAGAACTATTATGGGTATAAGTTTTGGAATTGCTTTAAGTTTAGTTATTTTTGCTGGAAGTGAATTATTTACAGGAAACAATCTTGTGCTCACTATTTCATCACTGGCCAAAAAAACTACATGGATGTCAGCTTTAAAAATTTGGATAATCAGTTATCTTGGTAATTTTATAGGTTCAATCTTTGTTGCTTGGATTTATCATATGACAAAATTAGATATCCATGCTCCTGGAGCTGGCGAAATACAAAAATTCTTTTTAACAATTGCTACTGGTAAAATGAATGCACCATTCATAGATCTTTTCTTTAAAGGTTTTTTATGTAATATTTTAGTTTGTTTAGCTGTTTGGTGTTCTATCAAAATGACTAGTGAATCAGGAAAACTTATCATGATTTGGTGGTGCTTATTTGCCTTTATTACAATTGGTTTAGAGCATAGTATAGCTAATATGACTATTTTTGGAGTTGTAATGTTTAATTCTCCTGAATTTATTTTAGGTATGTTTAAAAATCTAATCCCTGTAACTCTTGGAAATCTTCTGGGTGGAGTAGGATTAGGAGCGATTTATTATTATATTGGTAACAAAAATTAGGAGGAGATATGAAAAAAAGCTTTTCAAAAGAACAATTTAACTCTATTCTTTTAGAACTTTCTAAAGAATATGATATTTATGCTCCTGTTACACTTCCATTTAAAGGAATGTTTTCAGACACAGATTTAATAAAATATGGAAAAGTTAATTCTCTTGATGAGATTAACTTTTCTAAAAAATCTTTTTATTCCGCTAAGGAAACAATGATTCCAATGAATCAAGTTTTATTTCATTTTAATGAAAAAGAATTTAAAGAGCCTGCATTAAAAGAAAAAAAATCTTTAGTCTTTTTAAGAAGTTGTGATTTACATTCTGTTAAAAAACTTGATAATATTTATCTAAATAATAAATTTGCTGATAAATATTATAGTGATGCTATGAAAAATATCAAATATGT
Source organism: uncultured Fusobacteriaceae bacterium (assembly GCA_947072665.1). GTDB lineage: Bacteria > Fusobacteriota > Fusobacteriia > Fusobacteriales > Fusobacteriaceae > JAGNZR01. The sequence continues at coordinate 11,927 of CAMTIW010000047.1, forward strand.
AGTTATTGGCTGTAAAACTGGTTGGGACAGTTGTTTCTGTACTTCCATGGGAACTAATAAAACTGAGGAATATAACATTGGAATAAGTTTTGATGAAGACAATATCCTAGTTGATATTAAAGATGAAACTTTCCACGAAAATTTTTCAACTGGAGAAATTTGCGATTTCAATATGGATTTTGTTGAAACTAACAAAGAGATTCTTGAAATACCAGAAAACATTAAATTAACAGATGTAATAGATCTACCTATGTGGAGAGACTATGATAGATGTATCGCTTGTGGTAGATGTAATTTTGTTTGTCCTACTTGTTCTTGTTCCACTACTCAAGATGTTTTTTATAAAGATAATGAAAATGTTGGTGAAAGAAGAAGAGTTTGGGCTTCATGTCATGTGGATGAATTTACCTCAATGGCAGGAGGACATGAGTTCAGAAAAAAAACTGGAGATAGAATGAGATTTAAAGTTATGCATAAAATTTCTGACTACAAAAAAAGATTTGGAACTCATATGTGTACAGGTTGTGGAAGATGTGAAGATGCATGTCCGGAATATATTTCATATATTGAATGTATAAAAAAATTAACTGTTGAGGTTAATAAAAAAAAGGGTGATAATAATGAATAATATCTATTTACCTACTGCTTGTGAAATTTTAAAAATTACTAAACAAACAACTATTGAATGGTTATTTAAAGTGAAAACTGATATAAAACCTGAATGTGGACAATTTATACAAGTATCTATTCCTAAAGTTGGTGAAGCACCAATTTCAGTAGCAGATTATTCACATGAAGAAGGATGGGTTGAATTTTTAATAAGAAAAGTTGGTAGAGTTACAGATTCTATCTTTAATCTTTCAGTTGGAGATACTCTATTTTTAAGAGGAGCTTACGGAAATTCATTTCCTATATCTGAGTACCAAGGAAAACATTTAGTTATAGTTTCTGGTGGTAGTGGACTTGCTCCTGTTAGACCACTTATTAAAAAATTTATAGATGATAAAAATACTCAAATGGATTTATTATTTGGTTTTAAAGATTCTGATTCTATTTTATTCAAAGATGAAGTCTTAGAATGGAAAAATAAAAGACCTATGGTTCTTACAGTGGATAAGGCTTGCGGAATTGAAGGGGAATGTGTTGGGCTTGTAACACAATATATTCCACACTTAAATCTAGCAAAAGACTTCAACCAATTAGAAATTGTAATTGTTGGTCCTCCCATGATGATGAAGTTCTCCGCACTTGAATTTTTAAAATTAGGTATTCCTGAAGAAGCAATTTGGGTTTCTTTTGAAAGAAATATGTCATGTGCTGTTGGTAAATGTGGACACTGTAAAATAGATGAAACTTATGTATGTTTAGAAGGTCCAATATTCAGATATACAAAAGCTAAAGAACTTTTAGATTAATAAAATTTTAAATTAGGAGGACCGTTTATGGCTCTAGATATTTCAAGAAAAAGCTTTACTAAGAATGCTTTTAGAATAACAAAAGAAAGAAATAAAACTGCTTTGAGAGTTAGAGTACCTGGTGGAGAAATTACCGCTGAACTACTTCTTAAAGTTTCTGAAATAGCAAGTGAATTTGGAAATGGAAAAGTTCACATTACTACCAGACAAGGTTTTGAAATAAAAGGAATAGATATCACTAAAATTGAAGAAGTAAATAAAGCTATTCAACCTCTAATTTCAGGTATGAATATAAATCAACCTAATGGAGAAGGTAACGGATATCCAGCAGCTGGTACTAGAAATATAACTTCATGTATAGGAAATCAAGTCTGCCCAAAAGCACAATATGACACTACTAGCTTTGCAAAAAAAATAGAAAAAGCTATTTTCCCAAGTGATTTTCATTTTAAAGTTGCTTTAACAGGTTGTCCAAATGATTGTATCAAAGCTAGAATGCATGACTTTGGTATTATTGGTATGACTCTTCCATTATATGATCAAAATAGATGTATTTCATGTAAAGCTTGTGTTAAAAAATGTAAAGGACTTTCAACAGGAGCTCTTAAAATGGAGAATTTCAAAATTGTAAGAGATCATGATAAATGTATAGGATGTGGAGAATGTACATTAAACTGTCCTACTTCTGCTTGGACTAGAAGTGAAGATAAATTCTTTAGATTTACAATATTTGGAAGAACAGGAAAGAAAAATCCTCGTTTAGGAGAAGATTGGATTCTTTGGGCTGAAGAAAATAATATTTTAGATATAATAAAAAATACCTACAACTACGTTGGAATGTATATAAATAAAGCTCTTCCAAAAGAACATATTGGATATATTGTAGATAGAACTGGTTTTGCAGAATTTAAAAACATTGTATTAAAAGATGTTAAACTACCACTTCACTCTATAATTAGAAATAATGTATATTGGAATGGAATTGTTTACCCTGGTGCAGACAATGATTTAGGAAAATAAAAAAAGGCTAAAGCCTATTTCCAACCCCCTGCCCCCAAGCATGGGGGT
>CAMTIW010000048.1 GCA_947072665.1 uncultured Fusobacteriaceae bacterium
TGAAAACATAAATGTTGATGAAGTTAGTTTCTTTATTAAAAAATTATTAGATTCACTTAATTTAAATGAGTTGGAAGAAATTTTTTATAAAAAAATAATAACTGGTAAATATAAAGAATTGATGTCTAATTATTTAAATAAATCTCTATATAGAAATATTCTTTTTGAGTCATTTAAATTTTTTTTAGAAATAATATTGAAAAATAATATTAAAACTTTAGATAATTTTTTTATATTCTTCGAACACCCAGAAATGTATCTTCATCCACAAGCAGAGAGAGAATTATTCGATATATTAATAAAAATTTCTAATTTAGGGGCACTTGTTGTAGTGGAAACTCATTCCAGTAGATTTGTAGGCCTTAAACAGTACTCTTCAATTTGTATTGCAAGATTAAAATATGGTGAGAGCAGATTTTTTCAATTTAGAGGAGAGTTATTTTCAGGAGATGAAATCAAAAGTTTTAATATGAACTATTGGATAAATACAGATAGAGGAGAGTTATTCTTTGCTAAAAAAGTAATTTTAGTTGAAGGTCAAACAGATAAAATTGTTATATCTTATTTAGGAAAACTTTTAAATGTTTTTAAATACGAATATACTATTGTGGAATGTGGAAGTAAAAGTTTAATACCACAATTTTCAAAACTTTTAAATAGTTTTAGAATTCCTTATGTAGCAGTATATGATAAGGATAATCATTTTTGGCGTTCAGAGGTAGAACTTTTTAACTCCAACCAAAAGAATAAGCTTATTCATTCTTCTATAAATAGAGAATTTGGGAAATGGGTAGAGTTTGAAAATGATATTGAAGAGGAACTTTCAGGTGCTCAAAGAGAACGGAAACATTATAGGAATAAGCCATTTAATGCACTGAAAATGGTTATGGAAGAAGAATTTAAAATACCTATGGATATAAAATATAAAATAGAAAAAATTTTTTTATAGGAGGAAATTATGAGGAGAATATTGTTTATTATTATTTTGATTTTATTAAATATACATAGTTTTAGCAATGAATATAATCCTTTTTATTTGTATAAAAAAATGTCTTTAAATGGAAAAATAAGCTACGATATATTTAAAAAAGCATTAATTGGAAAGAATAAGATATCAGGTGTTAAAAATAATAATATATTGGTTATTATTGACTATACCAAATTATCTGTAGAAAAAAGATTTTATGTATTAGATCTTAAAAATGAAAAAATTCTATATGAAACATTAGTTGCTCATGGTAAAAATAGCGGAAAAAATGCCACTATTAAATTTTCAGATATCCCTAATTCCTATCAAAGTTCATTGGGTTTTTTTATTACACAAAATAGTTATGTGGGAGAGTTTGGATATTCTTTAAGAATTGCAGGTTTAGAAAAAGGTATAAATTCTAATTCAAAGGAAAGAAATATCGTTATCCATGGAGATGAAAAAGTAAGCGTAGACTACATTAAATCTCATGGTTTTTTAGGAAGAACTCTAGGTTGTCCTGCATTACCAATAAGTGAAAGTAAAGAAATAATATCTAAAATAAAAGATGGAACTTTAATTTTTATAATTGGAGATGATGAAAATTATTTAAAAAGAAGTAGTCTAATAAGAAGTTAATAGTAGATAAAAACAAATGAGATATATGTCTCATTTGTTTTTATTATCTTATAGAAATAATATCAAGAAGTTCATTATTCTTAAATGTTCCTACTACTATGGGATGTCCTTTTGGAGAATAAGCTACAAATTTACCGTCTCTAATTCCTTTTTTAAAAGTAATAGTAATAAGTAAAATACCTTTTTCATCATAGAAATTCCATTCTCCATTTTGTAAAGAATCTTTCAGATATCCATTACTAATGATAAATTCTTTTTCTGAAAAAGAATTTACTGAAAAAAAATGATCTCCATTTATATATGTTCGTTCTTCTCTAAGTTTTCCATTTTTGTCATAAAAATACCAAAATCCAAATTTTATACCATCTATAAGGGAACCTTTCACACTTATATTACCATTATCATGATATTCAACGTGTTCTTTAAGATTTTCAATTTCAAGAGAATTTATTTTTTCTCGAAAAAAAATAGAACTTTGATTTCTAGGGGAGGAATATATTGTTGAAAAAAATAAAATAAAAAATAAAATGTTTTTTATCATAGTTAGCTCCTTATACTTCTTGTCTATAACTATTTTACATCATAATAGGGATATATATCAAGATAAAAATAAAAAAAATTTGACAATAAGGCTAATAAAAAAGTATAATTATTATATAGTTAGATATAATAAAAAATGGAGGGGTTAATAATGAATAGAGTTGAAGGAAAAATTGCATTAGTAACAGGAAGTGCTAGAGGAATAGGAAGAGCTGTAGTTGAAAGACTTGCAGAAGAAGGAGCGAAACTTGTTATTTCTTGTGATATGGGTGAAGCTACTTATGAGCAAACAAATGTAAGACATGAAATACTAAATGTAACTGACAGAGCTGCAGTAGCCGCTTTAATAGCTAAGATTGAAGCAGAATTTGGAAGAATAGATATCCTTGTAAATAATGCTGGAATAACAAAAGATGCTTTATTAGTAAGAATGACTGAAGATCAGTGGGATGCTGTAATTAATGTAAATTTAAAAGGTGTATTTAATATGACTCAAGCAGTTGCTCCATTAATGACTAAAAATAAAGTTGGTTCAATCATAACTTTATCATCAGTTGTAGGTTTATATGGTAATGTAGGACAAACTAACTATGCTGCAACAAAAGGTGGAGTTATAACAATGACAAAAACTTGGGCAAAAGAATTAGCAAGAAAAGGAGCTCAAATTAGAGCCAATTGTGTAGCACCAGGATTTATTGAAACACCTATGACAGCTGATTTACCAGAAAAAGTAATTCAAGGTATGAAAGATAAAACTCCATTAGGAAGAATGGGAAAACCAGAAGATATAGCAAATGCTATTTTATTTTTAGCATCTGAGGAATCTTCATTTATTACAGGTCAAGTAATCGCAGTAACTGGTGGATTAGTAATGTAATTTATTAGAGCAAAAAAGAACCTTCAAGTATTATCTTGAAGGTTCTTTTTTTTAGCTTGGATTTAAAACAAAATTAGTTAATTCGTTAACAAATTCAGCAGTTTTTCCATTTTTATCATTAACTGGATTAAATTCAACTATATCCACTGATGTTATAGAATAATTTTTGAATAAGAATCTAAAAGTAGTGAAAATTTCCTCTGGGGTAAATCCACTTCTTACAGGTGTACTAACTGCTGGAGCAAATTCAGGATCCACAGAATCCACATCAAAACTGATATGAAGATTATCAATTTGTAAAAATTCTTTTATCTCTTCAAGAACAGTCTCTAATCCTTTATGGATAATTTCATCATAAGAGATACATTTAATTCCAAGTTCATCTATAAGTTCTCTTTCTTTGTAATCAAGGTCTCTAGCACCAATAATAACAACATTTTTACCTTCTATTTTAGCACCTTCATAGAAACAATTTACAAGATCTCTATCTCCATATCCTTGAAGAAGAGCAAGTGGCATACCATGAATATTTCCAGACATTGTAATTTCATCTGTGTTCATATCACCATGAGCATCAATCCATATAACACCAATTTCTTTTTCCAGAGAAACACCAGAGATAGAACCTAGAGAGATAGAATGATCTCCACCTATAGTTATAGGTCTATACCCATCTCTTACTGCTTCATTGACTTGCATTGCAAGTTTTTCACAAGTGTGTAAAATTGTATTTTTATATTTCAAATTCCAATCATTAAAGTTTTCTTTCTGTTTTTCAACAGGGATTATAGTCATTTCATCAAAAGTATCTGGATAAAATTCTTCTAAAACTTCAGGTCCAAATTCAATACCTGCTTTATTAGCACCTAAATTCATAGGAACTCCGAATAAAATATTCTTCATTTTTTCAGTATAGATATAAACAGCATCCTCTTCTTCGATAACATTTATATTAACTAGGTCTGGATCTTCCATTCCTTGAATATGAAGTTTTGCATTTTTTAAATCTCTTATATAGTCAATAGTTTCTCTCGTTATTCTTTCTCCAGGAACAATAATTGGAATACCTGGTGGATATGCCATTATCATCTCACCTGAAATTTTCCCTTCACTCTCTTCAAATAAAACAGTATTTTTTTCTGAATAGAAAGCTTCTCTAGGAATTTGTACTAATTCTGGAATAGCTGGAATTCTTAAAAGTTCACGGTCAATTTTTTGTTCTTTTCCATAAAATCTTAAACTTATATCCTTAAGTGCTGTTAAAAGAATTTCAATACTTTTTTCAGTATCACCAAGAGTGATTAAACCAAGAACATTATAAAAATCGGAAAGTTCTACTTGAATATTATAGTCATCTATAAGTAACGTCTCTAATTCAAAACCAGTAATTCCTATTTGTTTTGCAGTGATTGTTAATTTTGTTGGATCAAAAGAGAATATTCCTTCTCTTCCTACAATTTCATTTCCAAAAGAATGTAATCCTGGAATTCTATTTATTTCATTTCTTGCATAGTTGGCAAGTTTGATAACTTTATCTAAGATATTTTTTCCATCCATAGCAATTTGTCTTCTGGCACAATCAAGAGAAGCCATTAAAGGATATGATGGAGATGTAGTCTGTAATAAACTCAATATTTGTTGAACACGAGATACATCAATTCTATCAGAGTTAACATGAAGAACAGACATTTGTGTTAGTGCTCCTAAAATTTTATGAGTACTTTGAGCACACATATCAGCACCTGCATCAACAGCAGAAATAGGTAAATCATCATGAAAGTGTAAGTGAGGTCCATGTGCTTCATCAACAATTAATGGTATATCGTATGAGTGAACAATGTCAGCAATTTTTTTCAAATCAGTAGCAATTCCATAATATGTTGGATTAATTAATAAAACAGCTTTTATATCTGGATGCTGTTTTAACATTGTTTCAACAGTTTGAGGTTTTACTCCATGAGCAATTCCTAAAGTTTCATCAATTTCAGGATTCATATAAACAGGGTCTGCTCCACTTAAAATAATTCCAGCAGAAACAGATTTATGAACATTTCTAGGGACAAGAATTTTTTCTCCAGATTTAACAACAGTCATAATCATAGTTTGGATGGCTCCTGATGTTCCATTTACTGCAAAAAAGCTTTTTTTAACTCCATATGCATCTGCCAGAAGTTCTTGAGCTTCTTTAATACAACTTTTTGGTTGGTGTAGTCCATCAACCATCTTAAAAATAGTAACATCTATATCAAAAATTCCATTGCCCATAAAATCATGAAATTCTTTATCCACTCCTTTTCCTCTTTTGTGTCCCGGAACATGAAATGGGGTGATATCTCTACCTACATAGATATCCTTTAAAGTTGAAAAAATAGGTGTTTTTTGTTGATTAAGCTTTGACATTTTACCTCCTTAGTTTACTCTTTAAAATTATAGTTAATTCATAGAGTAGTTTTTTATTTTCTATATTTATCTTTTTAGAAAGAATATCTAAATTATTGTTATATTATTATATATATCTAAAAAACTATATATCCTTTAAAAAATAAAAAAATAAATACGATGAATTATAGTTCCTTTTAGCTATTTAGTCAATAAAAAAATAATAAAATGCCATAAAAAAATAAAAATAAATTTTAAGTTCTGATTTGAACTTTATATTAAAATATGGTATGATGTATTAATACATTAATTGGGTATAAAAAAAATTATACAAAGCAAATTATGAGGTGAAAAATGAGAATCGAAGAGAACAAAGTTGTAACATTAGATTTTAAAGTTTATGACGTAGATACAAAAGAATTATTAGAAGATACTGCTGAATTAGGACCTTTCTTTTATATTCATGGAATAGGAGCTTTTATTCCTAAAATTGAAGAAGTATTAGAAGGGAAAGAAAAAGGATATGTAGGAACTTTAGAGTTAACTCCAGAAGAAGGTTATGGGGAATATGATCCAGAACTTTTAGATGAAATGTCTAGAGCTGATTTTGTTGAGTTTGACGATATTTATGAAGGTATGGAATTCATAGCTGATATGGATGACGATACTGAACAAAATTATGTTATTAAAGAAATCGAAGATGATAAAGTTATGGTAGATGGAAATCATCCTTTTTCAGGTAAAAATTTAAGATTTGAACTTAATGTTACAGATGTAAGAGATGCAACTGATGTTGAGTTAGAGCATGGACACGTTCATTTCCATGGCTTTGAAGATCACGAATAATTTTTGTAGTTGATAAAATGGTGAATATTATTTATGTAAAAATAGATAATATTCATTTCTATATTAATTAATTTTTAGATACATGTAGGAGGAAAAATGAAAATTGGATTAGGTGCAGATCACGGTGGTTTTGAGTTAAAAAATACTATTAAAAAATATTTAGAAAATAAAGGATATGAAATTATAGATTTTGGAACAAATTCAATAGATTCTGTAGATTATCCAAATTATGCTAAATTAGTAGGGAAAGCTGTTGTTGAAAAAGAAGTAACCTATGGAATTTTAGTTTGTGGAACTGGTGTTGGGATTTCAATAGCAGCAAATAAAGTAAAAGGAATTAGATGTGCACTCTGTACAAATACTACAATGGCTAGACTTACTAGAGAGCATAATGATGCTAATGTAATAGCCTTAGGTGGTAGAATTGTAGGGGATATATTGGCACTTGATATGGTGGATGTATTTTTAAATACAAAATTTGATGGTGGAAGACATTCTAAAAGAATAGGAATGTTAGAATGTGCAGGTGTTGAGTAATATGCCAACAATTTTTACTCGTATAATAAATAGAGAAATCCCTGCTGAGATTGTTTATGAAAATGAGGATATTATTGTTATAAAAGATATAAATCCAGTAGCTAAGATTCATTTTTTAGTAATACCTAAAAAAGAAATAGCCACATTAAATGATATATCTCAAGAGAATAAATATCTTATAGGTGAAGTATTTTTTAGTATAGCTGAAATTGCTAAAGAATTAAAAATAGATAAAGACGGATATAGAGTTATAGCTAACTGTAATACCTATGGTGGTCAAGAAGTATTCCATATACATTTTCATCTTTTAGCTGGAGAATTATTAGGTCCTATGAAAAATTAAATATATTAAGGGAAAAGACTAGAAACTGTTAATCATTCTAGTCTTTTTATTTTAAAAAAATAGGAAGAAAATTATAAAAATGGTATAATTAATACATATAAATAAGAGCGAATGGAGGAAATTATGGCAGTGATAGAAAAGGATAACTTTAAAGAGAGTCTTTGGAAAGTTTGTGATAAATTAAGAAATAATATGGACCCTGCAGAATATAAATATGTTGTTTTAGGTCTTGTTTTTTTAAAATACATAAGTGATAAATTTGAATTGAAATATAAAGAATTAGTTGAAGAAGAAGAAGGGTTTCAAGAGGAAAGAGATGAATACACAGGAGAAAATATTTTCTGGGTTCCTAAAGAAGCTAGATGGAATGAGATAGTTAAATTAGCTAAAACTTCTAAAATAGGACTTTAAATAGATGACGCTATGCGTCTTATTGAAAAAGAAAATCCAACTCTAAAAGATGTACTTTATAAAATATACTCAAGTCCACTTTTAGATAAAGGGAAATTAGGTGAACTTATAGATATTATAGGTGGAATAAATCTTCAAAATAAAGATGATAAAGGTCAAGATATAATAGGACAAGTCTATGAATTTTTTCTAGGAAAATTTGCTAATTCAGAAGGGAAAAATGGTGGTCAATTTTATACACCAGAATCTATTGTTAAGACTATTGTAGAATGTTTAGAGCCAACAAAAGGAAGAGTTTATGACCCTGCTTGTGGAAGTGGAGGTATGTTTGTTCAATCTGAAAAATTTATTAAAAATCATAGTGGGACATTGGGAGATATATCTGTATTTGGACAAGAAAGTAATGGAACTACGTGGAAATTATGTAAGATGAACCTAGCTATTAGAGGTGTAGAGGTAGACTTAGGAGCAGAACCTGCAGATACATTTACCAAAGATCAACATAAGGGAAAGAAAATGGATTATATAATGGCTAATCCACCATTTAATATAAAAGATTATTGGTATGAATCTTTAGATGGAGATGCGAGATGGAAATATGGAAAACCACCAGAGGGAAATGCAAACTATGCTTGGTTACAACATATGGCGCATCATCTATCACCAAATGGAACAGCAGGAATAGTTTTAGCAAATGGCTCACTATCTTCTAATACTTCAAATGAGGGAGAGATTAGAAAAAATATGATAGAAGATGATTTAGTAGACTGTGTTGTAGCACTTCCAGATAAACTATTTTTAACTACTGGAATTCCAGCTTGTATTTGGTTTTTAAATAGAAACAAAAATAATTCAGAACATAGAAAAAGAAATAGAGAGATTCTATTTATAGATGCTAGAAAATTAGGAAATCTAGTGGAGAGAAGTTTAAAAGAGTTTTCAAGTGAGGATATAAAAAAAATAGCTGATACTTATCATATGTGGAGAGGTTCATATAAAGGAGAAGAAGAATATAGAGATATTCAAGGTTTCTGTAAGAGTGCAACACTAGAAGAGATTAAAGGACATGAATATATATTAACTCCAGGAAGATATGTAGGTATTGAAGAGATAGAAGATGATGGTATATCTTATGAGGAAAAAATGACAGATTTAAGTGCTAAACTAGCTGAACAATTTAAAAAAAGTAAACACCTAGAAGAAGAGATAAGAGCTAACCTAGCTAAGTTAGGATTTGATATATAGGATGAATAAATTAAAATATCTTCCACCAATAATGGATGTTGAAACTAAAAATATACTAAAACAAGTAAATAAATCTAATAGAAAATTAGCTGAGTTAAAAGGAGTGTCAAAAACTATTCCAAATAGCTTAATTTTGATTAATACCCTAGCACTTAGATAAGCGAAAGATAGTTCAGAGATAGAAAATATAATAATTATATTAATCTGAAACTTTTCCAACTTCTTTCATAATAACATGTTAAAAAAATGAGAAAAATTTAACATGAAAAAATAACATGTTAAAAAAACAAAGAAAACTTAACATGAAGCAAAAAAATAAAGAATACCATTGTTGTTATATCATATATCGATTAAAGAAAATATCTATGTTGAAATAACTGAAAGTCTAAATAATATTTTAGAACAAGCTAAAGAGATGTAAAGGAGGAAGCCATGACACTTAATTTTAGTAATTTAAAAAATTCTATAATACTGCTAGAAAAAACATTAAAAATAGCAAAGAAGATTGAAATAGAAAATCTAGATAATGAACTTTTTGAAGCTGTGAGAAGTGGTGTAATTCAGAATTATGAAGTTTGTTATGAAGCTGCATGGAAAGCAATAAAAAGATGGATTGAAGAAAATATTGAAGAAATAGATGGGATTACAAGAAGAACATTATTTATAAAAGCTTTTGAAAATAAATTAATATTTGATGTAGAAAAATGGATGTTATTTCATAAAGCAAGGAATAGTACTTCACATATATATGAAGAAGAAACAGCAGAGGAAGTATATAAAATAGCCTTTGATTTTATAATAGATATAAAAAAATTATATGAAAAATTGGAAGTGAGATAGTGATTTGTATTTCAGAAAAAGAATTAAAGATAGTTTTAGATATAATAAAAAAATTATACCCCAAATGTAGAGTATTGGTTTTTGGGTCACGTTATAAATGGACAAATAAAGATTATTCAGATTTAGATTTAGCGATAGAAGGGGAAGAAAAAATATCTTTTGAAGAAATGAGTAAAATAAAAGATGCCTTTGAAGAGTCAGAACTAAATTTTAGTGTTGATATTATAGATTTAAAAGGAATAAATGAAGAGTTTAAAGAAATAGTTATAAGTGGGAATGAAGAAATTTATAACGGTTTAAGTTGATTGAAAAAAGGTTGGAGAACTTATAAATTGTCAGAAATAATGGAAATAATAGGTGGTGGGACTCCGAAAACAGGAATAAAAGAATATTGGAATGGAAATATACCTTGGCTCTCTATAAAAGATTTTGGAACTTCTAGTAAAATAGTATATGTAACAGAAAAAACTATTACAGAAAGAGGGTTAAAAGAAAGTTCAACAAAAATGTTAGAAAAAGGTGATTTAATAATTTCTGCTAGAGGAACAGTAGGTGAAATCGCTCAATTAGGGAAAAAAATGGCATTTAATCAATCTTGTTATGGATTAAAGACAAAAAAAGAAACTACGAATAATTTTTTATATTATTTGTTAAAAAATATAATTCTATCTTTAAAAAATAATGTGCATGGCTCTGTTTTTGACACTATAACAAAAGATACATTTTCTAAAATAGAAATTGATTTACCACCTCTTTTAGAGCAAAAAAAAATAGCTTCTATCCTCTCAGCTCTTGATGATAAAATTGAAGTCAATAACGAAATGAATAAAACTCTTGAAGAAATGGCACAGACTCTTTTTAAAAGATGGTTTATAGATTTTGATTTCCCAAATGAGAATGGAGAACCATATAAAAGTAGTGGTGGAAAAATGGTAGATAGTGAACTTGGAGAGATTCCAGAGAGGTGGAGAGTAGGAAGTTTGGAAGAGATTGTGGATATATCAAGTGGAAAGAGACCTAAAATAAAAAAAGAAAAAGATAAACTACATAAAATACCAATTATTGGAGCTAATGGAATAATGTCTTATACTAATGAATTTCTGTATAATGAAAAACTTTTAACTATAGGAAGAGTTGGAACTTTAGGTGTAGTTCAAAAATATTATGATAAAATTTGGACTTCAGATAATTCACTTGTTATAAAAAGTGATTACTTAGAATTGGTATATTTTATTTTAAAAAGTGTTGATTATAAATCATTAAATAGAGGCTCAACTCAACCATTAATAACTCAAACAGATATGAAAAATTTAAAAATAATTATAGGTGAGACTGAACTAATTTTAGAATTTTGCAAAATAATTTTTAAGTCATTTAATTTACAAAAAGAAAACCAACAACAAACACAATCACTAACAAAAATTAGGGACACTCTTCTCCCTAAACTTATGAGTGGGGAGGTAGAAGTATAATGTTAATTAAAGTTCTTTCCAATGAAAAAATTAAAGTAATTTCTCAAAATGAATTTAAATTAGAAAAAGAACTACAATTATTTGTAGAAAATAATATGGAAACATTATTAGGATTGGAGTTAGTTAAGAGCGAGTTTTCAATTGATAGTTATAGAATAGATACTTTAGCTTATGATAGAGAAAATAAATCTTTTGTTGTTATAGAGTATAAAAAAGGAACTAGTTATAGTGTAATAGACCAGGGATATTCTTACTTATCAACAATTTTAAATAATAAAGCTGAATTAATTTTAGAATATAATGAAAGAATGAATAAAGCTCTTAAAAGAGAAGAGATAGATTGGAGCCAAACTAGAATAATATTTATTTCTCAAAGTTTTACAAAATATCAAAAGGATAGTTTAAACTTTAAAGATTTGCCAATAGAACTTTTCGAAGCAAAGAAATATGAAAATGATATTATATCTTTTAATCCTATTAAGGGAAAAGAAAATAGTGAAAGTATAAATGTTATTTCTAAAAAAGATGTAATAATGGAAAAAGTATCTAAAGAAATAAAAAAATATACATTAGATGAACATATTAAAAATTCCAATGAAGAGATAGCGGAAATTTTTAATGTATATAGAGAAAAAATAGAAGAAATGTTACCAGAAATTGAAACTGAACCAAAAAAATTATACATAGCATTTAAATTAAATAGAAAAAATTTAGTTGATTTTAAACTACAAAAAAATATGTTTAAAATGTGGATAAACGCTAAAGAAGGAATTTTAGATGATTCTAAAAAGATGGCGAAAAATGTTTCTAAAATAGGTCATTGGGGCAATGGTGATTATGAGCTCACTATAAAAAATTTAGAAAATTTAGAATATATTTTAAGTTTAATAAAAGATGCAAGCAAGCTATAAAATATTTTAATTAAATGAGGAGCATATAATGGAGATAAAGATTACTGCTGAAAACTTATATAAAAACATTTCAGATATTTTAAATAGCTCTAGGAAAAATGTTTTAAGAACTATAAATCAAACTATGGTAAGAACTTATTTTGAAATAGGAAAGATGATAGTTGAGGAAGAACAAAAAGGTGAGTCTCGTGCAGCTTATGGGAAGGAGTTGCTTAAAGGAGTCTCAGAGAGATTAACTTTAGAATTTGGAAAGGGATTTTCTGAAACAAATTTAAGACAGATTAAAAATTTTTACTTAGCATATAAAATTCAGCAGACACTGTCTGCTGAATTCAGATTATCTTGGTCACACTATTTAATCCTTATGAGAATTGAAAAATTAGAGGAAAGAAATTTCTATGAAATAGAAGCTATAAATAGCAACTGGAGTCTTAGAGAACTGAGAAGACAGTTAGATTCAGCTCTTTATGATAGACTTGCGCTAAGTAGAAATAAAGAATCAGTGAAAGAACTTGCTAGTAAAGGACAAATTATAAGAAAACCTATAGATATAGTTAAAGATCCATATATTCTTGAATTTCTTGGGATTCCAGAAAGTCACAATTATTCAGAAAATGATTTAGAATCAGAAATTATAAATAAACTTGAGATGTTTTTATTGGAGTTAGGGAAAGGATTCACTTTTGTTGGACGACAAGTTAGATTTACCTTTGATGATAAACATTTTAGAGTGGATTTAGTTTTCTATAATAGAATATTAAAATCTTTTGTACTTATTGACCTTAAGATAGGCGAGGTAACACATCAGGATTTAGGACAGATGCAGATGTATGTTAACTATTATGATAGATTTGTAAAACTTTCAGATGAAAATAAAACTATTGGAATAATAATTTGTCGAGAGAAAAACGATACTTTAGTAGAGATAACTCTTCCAGAAAATAATGAACAAATATTTGCAAGTAGATATAAAACTGTTTTACCAACAAAAGAGGATTTTATAAGAATAGTTATGGAAGATTAAGTTAGAAAATTATGTAAGATATATAATTACAAAAATGAAGAGATAAACAGTGTGAATACTACTCTTTTCAGAAGAAACTCAGTCTATTTTAGAAATGCTTTAGCCGTTTAAAATTACAGAGACATTCTAAAAAAATATCTCCTAATTTTTACTATTTAGATAAGTTTTTTTCTAAACTTTTGTCAGATGAGGAAATTAAATTAAAAGAAATAAAAATTTAAAATAAATAATTAAGGAGGAGCAGTGAACTTTACAGAGGATGAACTAGAAGCAGCCTATCTTGAAATATTAGAAGATTTGGGCTGGGAGTGTGTAGATGGTCGAAGTTTAAAAAGAGATGACTACCACCAAGTTATTTTAGAGGAAAATCTTAGAGAAGCAGTTTATAATATAAATAAAGATATGCATGATTTAACTAAAGAAGAAGCTATTAGAAAGATTTTATTTTTGTCTAATCCTAATTTTATAAGAGCTAATGAAGAGTTTCATAATATGCTAATCAATGGTATAGAGATAGGGGAATATACAGATAAAGAGGGAAATAAACATTCTGGTGGAAAAATATATCCAGTAGATTTTAAAAATATAAAAAATAATGAATTTCAAGCTATTAATCAATTTACTATAATTGGAAAGACTAAAAGAAGACCTGATATAATTCTTTTTATTAATGGATTGCCCCTTGTAGTTATAGAATTAAAATCTTTAAGTAATGATAATATAGGAATAAAAGAAGCTTATACACAAATAGAGCGATATAAATATGAGATTTCTGAGCTTTTCAAATTTAATTCTTTTATTGTGATAAGTGATGGTATAAATGCAAAAGCAGGGACTATCTCTTCTAATGAAGAAAGGTTTATGAGTTTTAGGTCAATAGATGGAATAGTTGTAGCTGACACTGATTCTCTAATGATGGAAGTATTGACTCGGGGAATGCTTTCTAAAGAGAGAGTTCTTGAAATAACAAAGGATTTTATTTTATTTCTTCAAAGTAAAAATGAAAAAATAAAAATAATGGCTCAGTACCACCAGTTTTTTGCTATAAAAAAAGCTTTAGAAAAAACCAAAGAAGCTACTAGTAATGATGGTAAAATTGGTGTTGTGTGGCATACACAAGGTAGTGGAAAATCACTAACTATGGCATTTTATACAGGGCAACTTATGAAAAAATTTAATAATCCAACAGTTATAGTCTTAACTGATAGGTAACTACTCAGCTATGAGATAAAAGAAAGGTACTTTTTTCATAAAAATTAAAAAAGTACCTTTTTTGATATAAAAAAATATGATATAATAAATAAAAA
>CAMTIW010000049.1 GCA_947072665.1 uncultured Fusobacteriaceae bacterium
CTCCTATTATTTGGCTATTTTTTGTTTTTTGTAGTACTCATAGCTGAGTAGTTACCACAGTTTTAATTCTGTTAAAGTCTTTTTTTTTACTTAAATTAATAGCTTTTCAGATATGTTCTTGATAAATCTCAGTTTTAAGTTTAAATTCTAAAACAAAATTACTCATGTTGCCACCTCACTATTTAGGTACCAAACTACATGATGATATCCCCATAGCTAAAGCTAGCGGCTTTACGCACTCTTTGGTAAATTTAAAAAATTAAGACCCCCATTTAAGAATTTTAAATGGGGGTCTCTAATATCATTAATAATTTTCAGTTAAAAATATGGTGCCCGTGGCAGGGTTCGAACCCACAACCCTCTGATCCGAAGTCAGATGCTCTATCCAATTGAGCCACACAGGCAGACAAGTTATAATACCACACTTTTAACTTAAATTCAAGATTAAATAATTATTAGTCACCAAAGAATATTTCTAGTGTTTCTTTATCGCTAGGTTTTCCTAAGAGAGAGCCAATAATAAAGACAATAACAGCTAGAAATATAACTGGAACAATTTGATGTGTACCAAAAAAACTAACCTTATATATAAAGAGATATAGATAAAAACCTAGTCCAACTGTCATGGAACATATAGCTCCAGTTGCATTAGCACCTTTCCAGTATAATCCGAATATAATAGGACAAAAAAAGATTGCTTCTTGACCTGCTAAAAAGATTAAATTCATGATAACAAGTAGTTCAGGTGGGTTTAATGCTAAAAAAAAGATTGTTATTCCTAAAAAAAG
This sequence comes from uncultured Fusobacteriaceae bacterium, assembly GCA_947072665.1. Classification (GTDB taxonomy): domain Bacteria; phylum Fusobacteriota; class Fusobacteriia; order Fusobacteriales; family Fusobacteriaceae; genus JAGNZR01. The sequence continues at coordinate 789 of CAMTIW010000049.1, forward strand.
TGATGTTCCTTGAGAAATAATTTTTACTTTTCTAGGATTTGGTTTGGCACCTTTTAATATATAATGAACATAAAGGTCCTTTATAATTGTAGCTGAGGATAGAATTAAAAGAGAATCAATAGTTGACATAATAGCAGCTAATGGCCCTCCAATAAAAACACCAGCAACAATTGGATGAAGATTTCTTAGGGCTAAAATTGGAATAGCTTTATCTCCAATTTTAATACCAGGTTCTATTGCAATCCCCATAACTCCTACAAGGTGCATTCCAAGCATTAAGACACCTACAACTGAAGTTCCTATTATCATTGCATTATGCATGGACTTAGTGTCTTTAAAGCCCATACATCTTACAGCTGTTGGAGGCAGTCCTAAAACTGCTATTCCAACAAGCATCCAAAAAGATAAAATAAATGGTTTGGATATTGCTCCACCACTAGTTGGTGTTAAAAGATCAGGATTAATCTCCATAACCTTTCTCATAATATTTTCCATTCCACCACCTTTTTGAAGAAGTGCAACAAATAAAATAACAGTTGCCACCAACATAACTATTCCTTGAATAGCATCAGTTAATGTTACAGCTCGAAATCCACCTACAGTTGTATATGCAATAACAACAAAGGTAAAGATAATAAGTCCTACATGATAAGGAAGGTCTGTCACACTTTCAAAAAGACGTGCTCCACCTACAAATTGAACAACTACAGCACCTATGAAAAAGAAAACCATAGATATAGAACCAAAAATAACAACAAAATCATTCTTATAACGTGCTCTTAAATAATCAGAAATAGTAACACCTTTTATTTTTCTAGAAACAATAGCAAGTTTTTTTCCAAGTATCCCAAGAGTTAAAAAAGCAGTAGGTGTTTGAATACAAGCTAAAAGGACCCAACCCAATCCTAATTTATAAGCAACTCCAGGCCCACCTATAAAAGAACTGGCTCCAATATATGTTGCAATAACAGTCATAGCCAGTACCATTCCACCCATACTACGATTACCTATAAAATATTCCTGTATAAAATCAGAATTTTTATTATTTTTTTCTTTACCCACATACCATGCAATAGAAAGCATAAGAATTAGATATATTCCAATTGGAATTAATGTTATGTTCATTTTTCAATTTCCTCCGAATTTAAATCCATATCTTTAAAGAAAAGTTTAACAATAATAAAAACTAAAATATTTATAATAATTAGGCCCATAACACAAGACATAAAAAACCATGATGGTAAGCCTAAAATGAACGTATATTTACTAGGGTCATCACTCTTATAATATGCAAAAAAATACCACCAAATAAAATAAAAAAGATATAATCCAATTGTTATTTTAGCCTCTTTATTTATCTGCTTATTTCTATTTTTCATAGTTTGCCCTCCTAAAGACTACAACTATTATTTGCACAAGCTGTCAATTCAGAATCAATTTCTTTACATAAAACTTTACACGCCATTTTTCTTGCAAGATTTTCTAGTCTAATAAAATCTTCTCTTCTAGGTGCTCCTTTAACTTCAATAGCTTCTCCTATTACTTCTATTCCAGGTAATGAATCAGCAAAAGATTGGATACCTCTCACACCTCCTCCACTCCATAACATATTACCAAATATACCTAAAAACTTATTTTTAAGTCCGTAATTTTGTAACTTACTTAAAATAGGATCAATTTTAGGGAACACTGCATTATTGTGAGAAGTAGAACCTATAAATAAACCTTTATATTTCCAAATATCGCTTATAATAAATGAAGCATCAACTTTAGAGGCATCATATACCTTAATATTTCTTACTCCAAAAATACTTAAATCTCTAGCAAGAGCTTCTGCCATTCTAGCTGTATTTCCATACATAGAACCATAAACAATAACTACTCCCTCTTCATCTGGAATAAATTTTGCCCAATTATCAAAAAATTGAATAACTCTAGCAATATCTTTTCTCCATAAAATACCATGTGATGGACAGATATACTTAATTTCTAAAGTTGATAATTTCTTTATAGCATTGGAAACTTGAATTCCAAATTTTCCAACTATATTAGAGTAATATCTTCTCATTTCATCTTCATATTTAGTAACATCAATTTCATCATCAAAAATTCCACCATCTATAGCTCCAAAACTTCCAAAAGCATCATTTGAAAAAAGAATTTTTTCTGTAGTATCATAAGTTGCCATAGACTCTGGCCAATGTACCATGGGCATCATAGCAAAAGTTAATTTATGATGTCCTAAGTCTAAAATTTCACCTTCAGTTACAGCCATAAATTTAGATTCATCAAATTTATGATGAAAACATCTTATCATTTCTAATGTTTTTTTATTTCCGACAACCTTCATTGCAGGATAAAGCTTAGTTAGATCAAATATAGAACCACTATGGTCTGGCTCCATATGATTGATAATAAGAAAATCTAATTGTCTCCCGTTCAATAGATTTTCTATTCTATCAAAATAATTTCCTTCAGTTCCAAATTCAACAGCATCAATAACACAAGTTCTAGTATCATCAATAAAGTATGAGTTGTACGTCACACCCTCTGGGAGTGGTAAATAATTTTCAAATCTTTCAGTTCTTCGGTCATTAACACCAATCCAAGAAATAAGATCTGTAACTTTTGCACAAAAATACATAAATAAAACCTCCTAATAATTATATAACAAATTTAAAAACTTAGTTGTTAGGTAAAGTATACCAAATTTTCAATAAAAATTCACTTTTTTTTTTTATTATGGTATAATTTTTTTATTATTTAATAAAAAAATAGCTTAAGGAGTAAATTATGAATCCAATATTTTTACAGTTAGGACCAATTAAAATATATTATTATGGGTTAATGTATGCAATTTCATTTTTTATAGGTATTGAACTTGCTAAATATAGAGGAAAACAAAAAGGAATCCCTGTAAATATAATAGAAAATTATGCTTTTATTGCAATGTTATCTGGGCTTTTAGGTGGTAGACTTTATTATGTCGCTTTTAACCTTCCTTATTACCTCTCAGAACCTTCACAAATATTTGCAGTATGGAATGGTGGGATGGCTATCCATGGTGGGATTATAGGTGGAATTATAGGAACAGTTATTTATTCTAAAATAAAAAAAATTAATGCATTTCAAATGGGAGATTTAGCAGCACCAGCTTTGATCTTGGGACAAGCTTTAGGTCGTATTGGAAATCTTATGAATGGAGAGGTTCATGGGGTTCCAACCTTTACCCCATGGAATATTATTTTCACAATTAAACCTAAATTTACTGAATGGTTTAGCTATTATAATTCTTTACCCATTATAGAAAAAATGAATTTTAAAGAGTTAGTTCCATTCGGACTAATTTTCCCTAATTCTTCACCTGCAGGACAAGAATTTCCAAACTTACCATTGCATCCAGCAATGATGTATGAATCTTTATTGAATTTTATTGGTTTCTTATTCATATGGTTTGTCTTGAGTAAGAAAAATTATGCAAATGGTACAACATGGTGGTCCTATGTGATTATATATAGTTTTATTAGAATATTTATTAGCTTTTTTAGAGCTGAAGACCTTATGATGTATGGAATAAGAGCTCCTCATTTTACTAGCTTATTATTAATAATTATTTCAAGTATAATAATTGTATATATTAATAGAAAAAATAAATAGTACCAAATTAACAAAAAAGAGTATGGTTAGAACTTTAATTCTAACATACTCTTTTTTATTAAATACAATTCCATTCTTTGTAAAATTCATCTAAAAATCCTCTCATAAATAAATCTCTTTCTTGAGCTAGTTCAAAAGCAGAAGAAGTATTCATCTTATTTTTTAAAAGTAATAATTTATCATAGAAGTGCTCTATTGTATCCGAATGGTTTGTAGAATTATTTTTTTCGGGATCATACATAACTCTATTACGATTACCTCCAAAAGCAAAAGTACGTGCTATTCCAATAGCTCCGATGGCATCAAGTCTGTCAGCATCTTGTACTATTTTTCCTTCTAAAGAAATAGGAATTTTTCCCTTGGAAAATGAAATTGAATTTACTATATTAATAATTTGAACAATAATTTTAAAATCTACATTCAAATTCATTAATAAATTTGATATTATATTATAACGGTCATCATCACTGTATCCTTCTTTATGATCTGCAATATCATGAAGAAGAGCTGAAATCTCCAAAATAAATAAATTTATCTCTGAATTATTTTCTAATTTTGCAATTTTAGTACTATTTTTATATACTCTATAGGTATGCCACCAATCATGACCACTTGATTCTAATAAAAATTTTTCTTTAACTATTATTTTTAATTTTTCTATAACTAAATTATTATCCATATCTACTCCTTTTTTATATATTAGAAATAATTCTATCATATAAATGATTTTCTAGCAAATATTATTCAAATAAGGTATAATATTTTGTAAAGCAAAATATTATACTAAATGAAAAAAGGAAGACGATAAAATGGATAATAAAATAAATAAATTTATAGGTGCTCATATGAGTATAACTGGTGGATTATTTAATGCACCTTTGAACGCAAAAAAAATAGGAGCAAAAGCTTTTGCTTTATTTTTAAAAAATCAAAAAAGATGGGAAGCTAAACCTTATACAGAAGAAGATATTACTAAATTTAAAGATATATTAAAAGAATGTAATTATGATGTAAAATACATTCTTCCACATGACGGATACTTAATAAATTTAGGAAATAAAGATGATATTAAAAGAGAAAAATCTCTTTTAGCTTTTATAGATGAAATAGAAAGAGCTGATCAACTTGGATTAATTTATTTAAATGCCCATCCAGGAAGTCATTTAAAAGAGATGGAAGAGAAAGAATGCTTGGCTCTTATTGCTAATTGTCTAAACATTGCAATAAAAAAAACTAAGAATGTAAAAATAGTTTTAGAAAATACTGCAGGTCAGGGGTCAAATCTAGGCTATACATTTGAACAAATTGGTGAAATTATTGAGTTAGTTGAGGATAAAACTAGAATAGGAGTATGTCTAGATACATGCCATACATTAGCTGCTGGCTATGAACTTAAAACTCAAGAAGGCTATGAAAATACTATGAATGAATTTGAAAATAAAATAGGATTCAAATATCTTTGTGGTGTTCATTTAAATGACTCTAAATTTGATGTAGGAAGTAAAAAAGATAGACACGATAGTATAGGAGCAGGAGTTATCGGATTAGATTTTTTTAAAATGTTTATGAATGATAATAGATTTGATAATATTCCAATTATTTTAGAAACAATTGACGAAACAATTTGGGAAGAGGAGATAACATTTCTATACAGTTTAATAAATTCTTAAAAAAGTCTTATAATTTAAAATATAGAAAAAGGAGATGAATAAAAATGTTGAATTTTTTAGAAAGAAGAAGTATAAGAGTATTTTCCAGTGAAACTATAAAAGAGGAAGAAATTAATGAGGTATTAAAAGTAGCTCTTGTTTCACCAAGTGGTATGAATAAAAAACCATATGAATACATAGTAGTAAAAGATAAGAATACTTTGGAAAAATTATCTGTAGCTAAAAAAATGGGGGGTAAATTAATTCAAGGAGCCTCCTTTGCAATAGTTGTTTTAGGAAATAAGAATCTTACAGATTTATGGATAGAAGATTGTTCTATTGCATCAACTTTAATTCAATTAAAGGCATGGGAACTAGGACTAGGTTCATGTTGGGTTCAAATAAGAACAAGAAAGGATAGTAATGATATTTCATCTGAAACTATTGTTAAAGAAATTTTAAATATACCTGAAGAATTAGGTGTTTTATGTATTATTGCTTTAGGTTATCCAAGTGAAAAAAAACAAGGTTATAGTGAGAAGGATATGGATTTCACTAAAATTCATATGGAAAGATATTAACTTTTTTATTAGAGGTGATTATTATAAAATTCAATATTAATAGAAGTATAAAAAAAACTATTTATACAATTTTAATTCTAACTTTAGGAATTTCATGTAAAAAGGAAGTTTCTAATAATTATAATGCAGAAATTAAAAAACCTAGGAAAATGGAAAAAGAATTAATAGTTGCTCAAGGAGCAAAGCCTAGATCATTAGATCCATATAAATTTAATGAGTTTCCAGCTTTAATTATAACAGAGCATATATATAATACTCTTATAAATTTAGATGATAAGGGAGAACTCATTCCTGAGTTAGCTGAAAATTGGGAATATATAAATGATAGAGAAATTATTTTCAATCTCAGAAAAGGAATTAAATTTCATAATGGAAATAAATTTAATTCTGAAGATGTAGCTTTTAGTTTAAGACGAATGAGTGAAATGCCTGGAAGTTCAACTTTAACAAATAATATTGAAAGCGTAGAACTTACTGGAGAATACTCAATTAAGATAAAATTAAAAGAAGTCTCAGCTCCTTTTTTAAGTAATTTAGCTTCTCCACTAGCCGCAATTATGGACGAAGAATATTGTTTAGAAAATGAAAAAAATATAGGAATAGCTCCTAATGGTACTGGGCCATTTATTGCTGATAAATGGGTAAATGGTGAGAGGTTTGTTTTAAAAGCTAATAAAGATTATTTTAAAGGTGCTCCAATAATTGATAAACTGACATTTTGGATAATAACAGAAACAAGTAATAGAATAATTGCTTTAGAAACTAATGAAGTTCAAATGGCTTTTGGTATTTCTCCTTTTGATGCAGAACATTTAAAAGATAATAAAAATATAGTTTTAGAAACTAAGCTCACAGCCACAACTGATTATTTGGCTCTTAATATAAATAAAAAAAGTTTGAATAATGAGAAATTTAGAAAAGCAATTAATTTAGCTATTAATAAAAAAGGAATAGTAGATTCCATCTATTTTGGAAGAGGGAGAGTTTCAGAGTTTATAGTTAACCCTAAAATTTGGGGTAGTATAGAAGGAGAAAATACTGTGAATGAATATAACCCCCAATTAGCAAAAGAACTTATAAATGAAATTCCTCCAATTGAAAGAACTTTGTCGTTATGGGTTAGCGATAATCCAATAAGATACCAAATTGCACAAATAATACAGGATAATTTAAAAACTATTGGTATTAATGTTGAAATAAATTCTGTAGAATGGGGAACATTTTTACAAAAAACAGGGAATGGAGAACATGATCTACTTATGTCAACATGGTATATATCAGCTCCAGATGCAGATACTATACTTAGAAATTTAACTTATTCAAAATCTATTGGTAATGCAGGTAATAGAAGCTTTTATTCTAATTTAGAAGTGGATAAAAAGCTTGATTTAGCTACAAGGACTTTGGATAAAGAAGAAAGAATTAAATATTATAGTGATATTCAGAATATTATAAAAAATGAAGTTCCAGTTATTCCATTAATTCATAGATTTGATACAATGGGTATGAGTAAAAAAGTTAAAAATTTTACTTATAATAAATCTACTTTAAGGAATTTATTTGAACTTGTAGATATAGAAGAATAAAAAAAAGCTAACTTAAAAGTATATTTTTATACTTAAAGTTAGCTTTTTTTTACCACACTTGTTCAGTTGCAGCTCCAAAACCAGAAGAAGTTGAGTAGTATTTCGCATCGACTATTCTATTTTTATATGTAAGAATTAGTCCTTTAGTTTCTTGTATGGCTCTATTACTTAGAGAATTTTCATTATCTCCATTGTATACTTGAGAATCTGTTGTATCGTTAATATGATAACCATAATATTTTTTTCTATTAAGTTTTATATTTCTTGCAGCATAAGTTCTTGCAGCAATGGCTTGAACTTTTAAAGGCTCTATACCAAAATTAGATGACATTTCACTAGGAACTACGTTTTTTAAATAGTCTTCTAATTTAACCTGATTAATAACTCTTAATTTATTAGCTATTTTTGATTTTTTTATTTCGAAACTTCCTCGATAATTAGGATATTTTCCTTTTAATCTTGGTCTTGTAATTGATGTTATTTTTATAAGCCCCGAACTAGTTATAGCGGCTGATTGAAAACTAGAGGCTATAACTTTTCCTCTAAACACAATTTCAACTTTATTTTTATTATTTTTAAATAGAAGTTGTTCTCTAGGAGGTATCTTATGAATTTTTCCATTTTGTCTTATAGTGATATAACCATTACTAGTTATTGTCACTTTATCATGATCTAAAGATCTTTTAGTTGTAGTTATAGCTACTCTTAATTTTTCATAATTAGTTTTTGTAATAAGAGTTCCAGGATAATAAAAACTTAGAATTTCTTTATAATTTTTATTATAATTTTTAGCCATGCTTTGGGCACCACTTTGTACCATCCCAACACCATGTCCATAACCACCACCATAAAATATATATTCTCCTTCTTTTTTTTCAAAAGAGAAAAATGCTGAAGGAATAGAGTTAGGAGAGGATAAAACTCTTTTTTGAGTTATTGAATTTATAACTTCAAAATTTCCACCGCCTAATAATTTTCTAATATTATATTTATTATATATTACATAACTTCCATTGGTTCCTTCCACGAGAAAAACATTTACTAATCCAGAAGGTGCTCTCTCGATAACTGACATGGATAAAAGAGTTCCTAAAGGTTCTTCAGGAAGAGCCATTACTTGCCAATTATTTTCGTACAAACTTAGAATATCTTTTGGTCTAGATTTTTTTATAGATTTAAGATTATTTTTTAAAATTATTTCTAACTCTTGAGTACTTCTTTTAAATATCCATCTAAACATGATAGAATTGTTACTATAAGATTTAATACTTGTATCTTTATAAAAATTTATAAATTCTGTTTCACTCATTCCTTGCTTATAATGAGTATTATTAATTAAATGATTTGTAGAAATTAAATAAGGTATTGTTTCTCCTAATTTACGCTTTGGAATAATAGGTAAAAATACTTTTATATCTTTCACTTCTTTTGGTTGGATATTAGTAGATGTAGTAACCTCATATTTTTTTATTGATTCTACTTTATCCTGCTTAATTTCAGATTCTTTTTTTAATGAACTACATGAAAAAAGAAAAGAAATTAATATCAATACAAAAATATTTTTTTTCTTGAAATTATATATATTAATTTTTAAAATTTTAATACCTCCTGATATATAAAAAATAATAACTCCTAATATTCTATCATAATTATCAGTAAATTAATACTATTTTATAATAGTTTTATTAACAATATGAATTATCAATATATACAAAGATTATTTTATTAAAATTATTATATAATTAGTTATTTTATAATATTCTTTTCTTTATAGTATTTTATTTCTTTTAATATTATTTCTTCATATACTTTAGGGAGATAATTTTTAATAGGTTCAACTCTTTTTAAAATTTGTTCTTCTTTTACATTGAATTTTTTCCATGTATGCCCATCAGATGTTAAGTTTTGTAGAAAACCTTGAAATCTATCACAACAGTTAGCAAAATGAGCTTCTGAAGTTTTTTGTTCTTCAAATTCTAACCAAATACTCATTAATTCATTTGCTTGTTTTTCAGGCAATAAACCAAATATTTTTTTGGAGCTTTCTAATTCTTGATGATATTTTTCTGTATTAATTACTCCAAAACAAGGATTATCTCCTGCATATATTTCTACAATATCATGAATTAATATCATTTTAAAAGTTTTTTCCATATCTAAAAAATAATTGAAATATGGTTTTAAAATAAAAGCTGTCATTGCCATATGCCAGCTATGTTCAGCATCATTTTCTCTTCTCATACCGTTCAATATAAGAGATTCTCTTAATATTCCTTTAACTTTATCGATTTCAATAAGAAAATCTAATTGTTTTTTTAAATCCACTCTAAGTAACCCCCTAAATAATTTTATTATTTAAAGTATACTATTTTTTATTAATTAATGCAAAGATAAAAAAAATATGTTAAAATAAGAAATCAAAATAAAAAGTAGAGGTAATATGAGATTAGAAAAATATCTTATTCAATGTGGTATAGAAAGTGGAAAAAAAATAAAAAAATTAATTAGAAATGGTGAAATATTTGTTAATGATATTGTTGAATTAGATATTGGAAAACAGATAAATGAAAAAGAAGATAAAATAACATATTTAAATGAAATCTTAAAAGAAAAAACACTTAGATACTATGTTATGTATAAACCAGCTGGATATTTAACTGCTATGTCCAATCCAGTTAATGATAAACCTACCGTTGCTGATATCTTACCCAATTGGATAGATAAAAGAGGATTAGCACCTGTTGGGAGATTGGATAAAGATACTGAAGGAGTTTTAATATTCACAAATGATGGAAATTTGAATTATGAGTTAACTTATCCTGAGAAATCAATAGATAAAGAATATTATGCAGAATTAGATCGAATTATTTCTGACACTGATATATATAATTTAGAAAATGAAATAATTATAGATGGGTATAAATGTAAACCGTCAAAAGCAGAAAAAATTACTGATAATTCCATAGTTTTAACAATTGTTGAAGGACGTTATCATCAAGTAAAAAAAATGTTGAAAGCAGTAAATAATAGAGTTAATTATTTAAAAAGAATTCGATTTGCAAAAGTTACCTTGGATGGTATGACTTTAGGTGAAATTAAAGAAATAAAAAGAGAAACTATACTTTAAAAATGATGAGGCTAAAAGTTATTTAGCCTCATCATTTTTATTGATTTATTAACTTTTTTAAAGCTTTTTCCAATTCTTTTTGTAAAATTGTTTTAGAAAACTTATTAAGAAACCAATTATATTCTTGATCAGTTAATTTTAATTCTTCTTTAACATAATTTTCTAATTTATCAACCTCACCTGGTAATAATTTAGGTTTTAAAGAATTATTAATTTCTTGAATTGTTCCCTTCCCATCAAAAAAAGATATAAGTTTCTTCCAATTCATATACAAATCAACTTTTCTTAACAACATAATAGAAGTATAGTCCATTTGAGGAATTTCTTTATAGCCGTTTCTTTTTAACAATGTTTTTATTTCATCATCTTTTTCACTAAAAAAAATAACTTCACCAGCTTTTTTAGTATTCATTATCTTAGGAGTTTTTGAAGTTCGTTCTATACTTTTAAGATATTTTGATAATGGTATAACTTTAGATAATTTATAAAATTCAACTGCAAATTCATTGAAAGTTTTCCCAGTTGGAATTTCACCTTTTTCTATAATACTAATATATTTTTCTAATTTTTCAAAATCTACCATTTCAACTCCTACATAATAATATTTTACTATATTATAGTTTAGAAAAAGTGAATTGTCGATAAAAATTTTTTTTTGTTTTTAAACTTTAAAAAAAAACAAAAAATTATAATAATTATGGTATAATTAAAATAGATAAAAAAATTTGAGTTTGTTTCTTTGGAATGTAATTCCAATAACATTTTCCATAATTTTTATAATAAGACTTTTAGGAGGAAATTTTTGAGATTAGATAAATTTTTAGTAGAATGTGGATTAGGTAGTAGAAAAGAAGTAAGAGAAATTATATTAGAGGGACATATTTTTATTAATGAAGTAAGAGCTAAGTCACCTCATATTATTATTAACGAAAAAAAAGATGAGATATTTTTAAATGATGAAAAATTAGAATATAAAGAATTTAGATATTACGTATTAAATAAAGAAGAAGGATATGTAACTGCTTTAAGTGACAGTAGAGACCGTACAGTTATGGAACTTTTACCAGAATGGGTAGTATTAAAAGATTTATTTCCAGTTGGTCGTTTAGATAAAGATACAGAAGGATTATTACTTTTTACAAATAATGGAAAATTTGCACATCAATTAGTTTCACCTAAAAAACATGTGGACAAAATTTATTATGTAGAACTTAAAGATGATATAACAGAAGAAGGACTACATGATTTAAGAACAGGAGTAGATATAGGTGGATATATTACTATGCCTGCTGAAGCAGAAAAAATAGAAGAAAAAAAAATCTATTTAAATATTAGAGAAGGAAAATTCCATCAAGTAAAAAAAATGCTTCAAGCTATCGGGAATGAAGTTATATATTTAAAAAGAATAAAATTTGGTAACTTGGAATTGGGTGATTTAGAGATAGGGGAAGTTGTTGAAGTTAACCAAGAAGATATAATATAAAGGTAATATTACAATAAAATTACAGAGTAAACAAAATAAAAATTAATTAAATAATTATTAATTTCCTGAGGTGGTAAAATGGATCTATTAGAAAGAGGAACAACTACTCTTACAACTACAACTAGAAAGAAACGAAAAAATAAAGAAGATAAAAAAAGTATTTTTGATATTTATAGAAGTGAGAAAACTTTAAAAGATTATTTTTACTATCTCAATGGATTTTTAAATTATGTTTATGATGGTGAAGGTGAAATTCAACCAGAAGAAATTATTAAACTTATGAGTGAAATTGAGAAAGATGATATTGATGATTATTTAGCATATTTAGTAAATGATAAAAAATTAAAGAAAACTTCTGTTAATACAATTTTATCAGGTCTAAAATCCTTATTTAAAGAATTGGAAAAAAATGGATATTCTAATCCTAGTAGACATACTCAACTTTTTAAAACCACAAGAAATCTAGATAATATTTTGAAATTATCCTATGAAGATATTAAGGAAATTTTATCAAAATATCGTGTTTATGGAGACAAAAATTATCGAAATATAATAATTCTTCAAATGCTTTTTTATACTGGAATGAGAAGTTCAGAATTAATTAATTTGAAATTTAAACATATATTAAAGAGAGATGAAGAGTATTTTATCAAATTAGAGACTACTAAAAGTGGTAAAGAACAGTATAAACCCATGCATGAATTTCTAGTAAAAAAAATGTCCGATTATAAAAATTATGTAAAAAACATGTTTTCAATAAAAAAAGAAGAATTAGAAGAGTATTTTATTTTTCCCACTTCCTTTGAAAAAAATACAAAAATGTCATATAATAATCTCTATTCCTTGATACAAGAAATGGGTAAAGTTATAGGAAAAAATATAAGTCCACATAATGTTCGGCACGCTATTGCAACAGAACTTTCTATTAATGGTGCAGATATTTTAGAAATAAGAGATTTTTTAGGTCATTCAGATTCAAAGGTAACAGAGATATACATCAATGCAAAATCAATATTAGAAAAACGTGTTCTAGGAAGAATACCAGTCCCTAATTTAGAAGAGTAGCTATTAACATATTTTATAATGTTAATAGCTACTCTTTTTACCTATTTCAATCTAAAATTAGTTAAATAATAATTACTAAACTAAAGAAACTAAATATAATTAACATTATATTTAGTTTCCTTAGTTTGATGTAATTGATAATAATTATTCGAAATAATTTTATAAAGATATTGCTTATTCTTAATTTATTTTTAAATGTTACAATTTTTATTCTCAAAAAAATATAAATAAATAATCTAAACTTCAAATATAATTAATCAACTAATTTTTATTTTTACAAATTCATAATCTTAACTTTATGATTAATATTTTTAAATATATATACAAATACACATAAACGTTTATTTTTTAATCAAAATCAAAATAAAGAATAAAAATCA
>CAMTIW010000050.1 GCA_947072665.1 uncultured Fusobacteriaceae bacterium
TTTAATCATTTTTTTCTCTCCTTTATTTTCTATGTAAAACTTTAAGTTTTTTCCACTTATTATATCTATAAATGTTTCTTTAACAGTTATAGAAACTCTTTAAAACTAATATCCCTGAAGTTTTTTTTCTTTTTTCTACATACTCTTTCATAAAAGTTATATTTTCTTTTTTTAAAAAAATACTATTTTTAAGTATATACTTTTCTAAAATATTAAAATTCTTTTCATCTTTAAGAATATCGCCTGCTAATATTATTTTATTGGAATCCAATATAGTAGCTCCAATAGTTATCGCCTTTCCCAATTTTTCTAATTTTTTTTCTAGCGATTTATTTTTTTCTATCTCGGATAATCTTAAAATATACTCATAATCTTTTTCATTAATCAATATTGGATTATTCAATAAAATATTTTCATTAAAATCTTCCAATATTTTATTAAAATTAATCCTCGACTCTAAACAACCCGTTTGACCACAAACTTTACAAACTTCCCCGCCTTTTTCAAAAGGTATATGTCCTATGTCGCCTGCCAATCTTTTATTCCCCTCTACCAATTCCCCATTCATTATTATAGCTGCTCCAACTCCAGGACCATATTTAACTAACCAAAAATCCTTCTCCTCTCTATTTAGGTACTGTTCTGTTAAAGCTAAAATTCTAATATTATTTTGAATATATGTTGGTAATTTCAACTGATTTTCTACAATCTTCTTTATATCAAAAACTCCAACTTTCCACTGATCATCTTTATCTAAAGCACCATAAACACTTATTCCCACTCCCAGCAGTAACTCTTTCCTATTTTTATTTGCTTCAGAAATATACTTTAAAATATTATTTAACTGATTTTCTTCAAATTCACCACTATATTTCCAAATTTTACTTTCTATTATCTCAGTTTTTAAATTTATTAAATTATAATATATATTATTTCTAGATATTTCAATACCTATAGCAAATTTAGAATTTTTATCTATATCTATCAGTATTTGCTTTCGTCCTACTTTTCCTTCTGTCAAAGCTCCTAACTCTTTTACAATCCCTTCCTCTATAAGTTCGTTTGTTAAAATTGTCAGTGTAGCTGTTGTCAAATTTAATCCCTCAGCTATCTTTTTTCTAGAGCTTTTTCCATTTCTATTTAAATAGGAGAGTATTGCTATTTTATTGTTTTTTTTTAGATTTTCCATATTCATTCCTGTCATAACATTCTCTCCTTCTTTACAATATCCCTTTTTTGTCATTCTATTTCCAATCATACTTTACTAATTAAGATTTGTCAATTATTTAGCAATAAGAGCTATCCCAGATACAGATAATAAGATATATGATATTTTTAAAAAACTAGCTTGAGACATTTTATGGTGCAAAGCATTACCAATAAGCATACCTAAAGAAAACGGTAAAATACTTAAGTATAATAATTTTATATTTTCAGAAGTAAAAAAACCCTGATTATAGTGTGAAAAAGCTAAATAACTATTTAAAACTATCCACACAACAGCTAATGTTGCTCTAAAACTACTTTTAGATTTCAATTTTTTAGCTACATAGATCATTATCAGTGGTCCACCTGATACAAACATCCCGTGAATTACTCCCGCTAAAATAATTACTACTATCAAAATCCATTCAGGAGTTTTAACTTCTCCTTTTATAAAGATTCCTTTTAAAGCTATTAAAATTATAAATATTGCATATATTTTTAATAAAAATTCTAGTGGTAACATTGTAAATAACTTCATCCCTAAAGCTGCTCCAATTATCATAAAAAATATAATTTTTTTTACTTCATCCCAATTTATACTTTTATAGGACACGAATACAATCCATAAGGAAGCCAATATCCCCAAAATATTTAAAACCATTTTTGCAGCATCAATTCCTTGTAAAAAAATACCAGGGGGCATTGCTAGAACAGTGCCCGCAAACCCTGTTATTCCCTGGACTATATTTGCAAGAAAAACTACTATTAAGAACATTACATCCTTTAGCATCTCCTCCTCCTTATCTGTTTTTCAAATCTATTTAGTTCCAATCTCTTGAAATAACGATTTCCACTTACTCTCTTTTCTATAGAAAACAGGAGGATATCCAAGTCTAGACGATATCTCTATATCACCACCCTCATATTCCTCTCCTGTCCATAAGTGTATCCAATTATCTTCTGGAAGATAAACATTCCATTTATCTTTGTGTTCTTGATGAACCGGAGCAATCAGAAGATCCTCTCCTAAAAGATATTGATACTTTATGTCATAACTTCTTAAATCATTTTCGTAATGAAAGAATATTGGTCTTTGTACGGGAATTCCAACTTTATTATTTTCCTCTACTAAAGTTTTCATATATGGCTTAAGTGAAGCATATATATCTGTCATTCTTGCAAAGAACTTCATTGTATCAATATCTCCATCATACTGATAATTATCATCTGGTCTATTTCCTTCGTGTGTTCTCATAACTGGAGTAAACGCTGCCATTTCAGTCCATCTCAATAACAGCTCTCTATTTCTTTTATTCCCATGAAGCGAAGTATATCCACCTATATCACTATGAGATAATCCATTCCCTGTCATCCCTACAGAAAGTGCTGCTGGAATAACTGAAGCTAATCCATCATCAAGTGAAAAGTCCACGCTTTGGTCTCCTGCCCAAATTAGAGTACAATATTTTTGAGTTCCTGTAAATCCAGCCCTCATAAAGTATACTACTTCTTCTAGTTTTCCAGCTTCTTTAACTGCCTCATAATTTATTTTAGCCCACATAGTTGGCCATGCATTGTGCATAACTTCTGCACTCAACCCGTTGCTTAACTTGCAATCTGTTGGCAGATATTCTCCAAAGTCCGCCATCCAACCATCCAATCCAAAATCAATTAGATTTGTTTTTATAACATTTTTATACCATTCACACGCTTCTTGATTTGTGAAATCGACTACACCACAATAAAACTCCCCAAAATCCACAGTATAATCACTACCATCTAATTTTGTAGCTAAATACCCTTTAGCCTTACCCTCTTCATATAAATCATATCCTTCTATTACATATGGATTTATATATCCCAAAACTTTTATTCCTCTTTCTTTCAACTTTTTAATCTCTGTATCTAGATTTGGATACTGCTCTGGCGACCATTTCCAGTTCCAATTCAATCTTTTCCCAAAAGAAGTTACTCTTTTACCTTGCCAATCTTGACACCAAACCCCTGAAACTTTAATTCCAGCATCTAAAGCTTTGTTTAATTTATCTATAACTACCTCTGTACCACCTTGTAGACCCAAAATTACTCCATTATAAATCCATTCCGGAAGTTTTGGTTGTCTTCCAAAATAATATGTTAACTTTTCTTGAATATCTAAAAAAGTTTTTCCAGTTTCAAATAAAATAAAATCAGGGATATTCCAACACTGTAACTCATGAAACTTTTTATTTCTAAAATCAAAATCTAAATACGCTGTACTTTCCAAGTGACAATAGTACTTTCTTGTAGATATATAAGTTGGCTCTGGATAATTTGTATTGTAGTAATCTCCACCTGCTTTATCTTTTACATCGGCTTGCCAAGTGGTATAAGTATTTTTATTTCTCCCAACACCAGGTTCAGATGTCCATAGAGGAAAATTTTTACCTCTCAAATTGAAATAACTTAACTGTTCTCCACAACCATATATTTTTTCATTCTCTTCAGCTAAAATTCTAATCCATATTCTGTTATCTATTTTATCTTCTGATTTAAAATATATCTTTCCTTGCCCATTCTCTTTTTTTCCAATTAAAGTTAGTTTTAATTGATGATGATCAAATAAATGTATTTCAAAACTATCTCTTTCATTTTTTACAACTTTAAAAATCTTTAACGGAATCCTTTCTTCTAAATAGTCAGTTATTTTAAAGTTCCCTCTATACATATCATAGTCTGCTTCCCCTTTTCCTACAAAAACAAAAGGACTCTCTCCAGTGTGTTTGATAACTTCAATCCCATCTATTGAAATAATAAAATATTCTTCATTAGTTTTAAGTATCATTTTTCCCTCCATATTTTAATCTATACCAACTTGTAAAACATCATTTTCTTCAGCTATTCTTGACTCCTCCTCCTTCTCTAGTTTTGCATGAACTGTTCCTATTGCTCTTTTAAACACGGAGTGGAGAACTAGCATTCCAAAGAGTAAAACAATCACAGAGTATTTAAACTTTGGCCCTACAATAGCTCCAATTTCCTTTTCCACAGAAACAATGCCAAGTGGAGATAGTAAAATATAAGTAAACACCATCAGTCCTAAAAGTAGAGTTGCAACCTCTGGAAATCTTTTCCATGGTTTCATGTCTACAGCTGGTTTTAAATATTTAGCTTTATAAATTTTACCGGGTCTTATCGCTGTAATAGCAAACATTATTAAAGTATCCACTACAAACAAAATTCCCATAATATGAATGTAGTTAATTTTAACTTTTAGTATAAAAATTAGCAATGTATATAAAATTATATGTGCCACTACTGCTAATTTTGCAGAAAGCGCTGTTACTTTTTTTGAGAAAAAACCAATTAAAACTATAGCTATAGTTGGTATGTTGAAAAATCCTGTAAATCTTCTCATTACTTCAAACAGCCCACCTTCAGCATACATTGTAAGAGGTGCAACAAACATGCTAAATATCGCTAAAAATGTTGCCACAATCTTTGCAACTTTTATTAATTTTTCATCAGTAACTGTTGGATTAAAAGCAGGTTTATAAATATCAAAACAAAATAAAGTTGCAGCACTATTTAATAAAGAGTTATATGTACTCAGTACCGCTCCAAATATTACTGCACAATAAAATCCAGTAAGATATTTAGGCAAAACTAAAGAAACTAATGCTGGATATGCTGCATCTCCTATTTCTAATTGCCCTTTAAATATATGGTACGCTATAATACCTGGAAAACTAACAATTAACGGAATTAAAACTTTCATAAATCCAGACATCAAGACACCCTTTTGTCCCTCTTTTAAGTTAGCTGCTCCCAATGTTCTTTGAATTAAAACTTGATTTGTACACCAATAAAATAGATTAGCAAAAATCATTCCTGTAAAAAGAGTTCCAAAAGGTACTGGATCGGTAACACTTCCAACAGCATTTAATTTTTCTGTATGTGTTGTAATAACTTGATTTAATCCAGACATCAGTTTTCCCTCTCCTAGATAAATCAATCCAAAGAACGGAACTGCTAAACCACCAACAACCAATCCAATTCCATTTATTGTATCAGAAACAGCAACAGCTTTTAATCCCCCAAATATTGCATAAATACTTCCTATTATTCCAATAATCCAAACTAAAATCCAAATAGATTGGATATAAGTAACTCCCAGAAGATCTGTGAGATTAAAAACTTGATTAAACGCCACTGCTCCTGCATATAAAGCTGCTGGTGTTGATATTAAAACGTAACCTACAAGTAATAAAATTGATACAAGTTTTCTTGTTCCAGAGTCATATCTTTCCTCTAGAAATTGAGGCATTGTTATAAATCCTCTTTTTAAATAATTTGGTAGAAAAAACATAGCCAGTGCTACGGTAGCTATAGCAGCTGTTGTTTCCCAAGCCATCCCACTGATACCTCTTGAGTATGCTTGCCCACTAAGTCCAACCATTTGTTCAGCAGATATATTTGTTAAAAGCATAGATCCTGCTATAACTACTCCCGATAAGCCTCTCCCCGCTAAGAAATATCCATCTGCTGTATCCAATTCTTCATTTTTTGTTTTCCACCAAGATATTATTGCAACTAAAATTGTAAAGAATAAAAAAGATACTATTGTTAAACCCATCTGACCCTCCTTAAATCTATTTAGTTTTTTTATTTTTTAACACACCCGTTACTCAAATTTAATCTCTAGATTTTCCCCCGAAATTCCATGAAAAGCTCCCTTCGCTATTAAATCTTGTTTATCCCCATGAACAAGTAGCCATTTATTTCTTTTAAACAGATATCTATCCTCTTCAGTTAAAATTTCTTTATTTTCTAAAGATATATCAGTATTTGTCTCCTTTGGCAAAATTACAATACATTTAAATCCATCACTTTTCACTTTACATGGTGCAAAGTGCATTGTAGTTTGATAAAGTTCTAGTGCTGACCCTCTTGGTAAGAAAAAAGCCTTTATGATTGAACTATTTATTTCACTATTTTTAATCTCTGTTGTTTTAGCAAGAAGCAATACCATATCTGTAACTGCGACATTTATTTCACTCGATTTATGATACTCTAACCCATTTAAAAATGAGTTATTTCCATTGCAATATCCTATTTGAACATCCATTCCACCATAAAAATTATTCTTTAAAGATGAAAATAGAGGGGCAATCCCCTCCATCTCATCCACAGAACCAACGTATATATTACCACTTGGAGGAACGTCTGTATTCTTTTCAGCATATTGCACTAGTTCATTAAAATCATATCCGTATACTACCCTACCATATCTTTCAAAATCTTTGCTAAAACAAGATAATATTTCTAATTTATTTAATTGATTTAATTGATTCAGCATTATACCCTCCAATTTGTATTTAATATTTACAAACTTCTAGTTTTAAAATTTCTCCTAGAACCTCTAACTCTTTTACTACATTTTTATAAATCACCACAAAATGAGGTTCCCAACCATCCTTTACACTTTTTTTAACCAGCTCTAAAACATTCGAATTAGTTTTAACAACAACTGAAGCTCCTAAAAATTGTTTTGGCACATCTAATGCCTCCCCTGAAGCTATAAAAAATCTGAATTCACCATTTGGCTTTCTACCAACTCTAAATATAGTTACTGCATCCTTCCCTTTACAACCGAACTCCATTGTGGGTCCAATTTTTCTATTGGGATGAACTCCTGTTTCAGCTCCTTTGTTTTTATTTGCTAAAGAACATGCCGCCATTCCACAGTGCCAAAATGTTACTGTATTTTTATTTTCATCAAGAGACACTGGATCTCCAAAGAATACAGGGCTTTTAGTCAATTCTATTCCCATATACATAGACAGAGCCCCCATTAAATCTGACTCACAAGCTGCCGCTATTAGATTATCATTTAATAATCCTAAAGCACCGCAAACAGGAGTTTTAAACTCTATAAAGAAATCAGGCCAACACCTTGAAGCGATAGCTTTTACATTGTTAATTTCAACAAACTCTTTATATGCTTTATAAATTCTAGCAAAATCTTTAACATTATTTTCAGGTAGCTCCATTAATCCTACCATTTTCCTTTTTGCTTCTTCTAAGACACCCTCGATCTCTTTATCTGAAAACTCTCTCGCTTTAGACATCAGTTCTCTTGCTTCAATAGATAAAAGGTTTATTCCAAAATTCTTTAACAATTCACTATCTAACGCTCTACCAAATCCAAATCCCTGTGGTGTATGACCGATACTTGCCATATTTAAATTTCTCAAATGTTTTTTTAATTTTGCCGCTTCAATATATGCTTTTGTTATAGATATAACCTCATCTTCCGATGGACTTCCAAATACATATCCAAATTGCTCTCTTCCTAAATGATGAAAAAGATTTCCTGCTGAATATGCTCCTGTTAAAGAGTTTAATCTAAGTCTTCCTCCATCCACAACAGGCTCTCTTAATGTCCATAATAAAATCGGACAATCAAACCTTTTTAAGACTTCACTTGCATAGGCTGAATTAGCAAATGTTATATTTTGCAATATTATTAAATCTGGTTTTAATCCATGTAAATAGCTTTTTAAATCGTCTATAGAAAGCAGTGGAGATTCGGGATAGATTCCACTATTTGTTAATCCTTCTATCATTTTCACTGATTTTTCAAATTGATCTTGAGCACTTTCTAAATGAAATGTTGGTACTCCTATTGGTACATAAACAACTTTAAATGACATTTCCCCCCCTTAATCTCTTACAACTTTAATTGTTGCGCAGAAATCCTCTTTTCCGTAACCTTTATTTATAGCTTCATCATATATTCCTTGTACGATTCTTACTCCCGGAAGATTTAATCCTAATTCATCCAGTAAATTTCCAGTTAAATTTACATCTTTATGCATATTTTCAACAGAAAATGCAGTAGAAAAGTTATTCTCTATAATAGCTTTTCCTTTCCCATCTAAATAGAAATTTTGACCGCCTCCATAAGATATTGCCTCTATAAAATCTTCTGTAGGTATTCCACTCTTTTGAGAAAGAGTTATCATCTCATTGACTCCATTTTGTATTTGAGAAACTAATGTATTGTGGCAAAGTTTCATAATAAGACCACTACCATTAGATCCTAAATGAATTATATTATTTCCCATACATTCAAGAATAAATTTTACACGTTCATATATCTCTATATCTCCACCTACATATATTCCTAAACTACCCGATACCGCTGCTGGAACAGACTTTACAACAGGTGCATCTAGCATCCTTGCT
The DNA here is from genome assembly GCA_947072665.1 of uncultured Fusobacteriaceae bacterium. Taxonomy (GTDB): domain Bacteria; phylum Fusobacteriota; class Fusobacteriia; order Fusobacteriales; family Fusobacteriaceae; genus JAGNZR01. Next base: position 8,437 of record CAMTIW010000050.1, read on the forward strand.
CCTTTCTCTTCAATTTGTCTAGCTAACTCTCTTGAAATTTTAGGGTCAATTGTACTCATCTCTATAAAAATTTGATTTTTTTTTGCTACTTCTAAAAGTTCTTTGTAAACACTTTGAACATGCTCACTTTTTGGAACCATTGAAATAATTATATCAGCTTTTTGTCCAATCTCTTTAATAGATATACTTCCTGTAGCTCCAAGTTCTTCAAGCTTTTTTATTTTTTCTGAGTCTATATCAAATACTAAAACTTCATTCTCCAATTTTTTTATAATATTTGCACTCATAGGTTCTCCCATTAGTCCAAGTCCAATAAATCCAATTCTCATTTCGTTCTCCTCCATTTTATTCAAAGATCAATTATTTTACTGTTTCATCCCAAGCTTTTCTAAATACTCCTAATCCATAATCTGTAAATGGGTGCTCAAAACTTGCTTTATAAACATCTAATCCACAAGTCACTATATCTGCTCCAGCTTTAGCTGCATCTGCAATTTGTTTTCCATTTCTCACTGCTGCAACTATAATTTCTGTTTCAAACTCATGGATAGCATAGATATCTATAATATCTTGAATATACTGAGCTGTATCATCCCCAGAATTTTCTTTCCATCCCACAAATGGTGATACAAATTTTGCCCCAAGTTTTCCTACTGGTAATGCTTGAGATGGAGAAAATACCAATGTCACATTAGTTCTTACGCCTTTCTCTTCCAATCTTCTTGCCGCTATCAACCCTTGTTCTATACACGGTATTTTAATAATAAAGTTTGAAGAATATGCTGATATCTTTTGCCCTTCTTCAACCATTTCTTCCCATTTTTCTAGATTAGGATTTATTTCAACCGAGATTGGGAATTTTTCATATCCTTCTATATTTTTATCTTTTACCCACTGTGCTAAATCTTCAATCACTTTTAAAAAAGGTTTTCCACTCAACATTATATGCCTAGGATTAGTTGTAACTCCATCAATTCCGTAATTCTCATAAGCATATTCAATCTCATCTAACTTTGCACTGTCTAAAAAATATTTCATTTCATAACCTCCAATTTATTTTTATTTAATTAGTTAATAAAATTAATCAATTAGTTTACAGTATTATATACCCCTTTATTTTTTAAATGTCAATACTCTTTTTAAAAAATATCCTATTTAATCCCAAATAAAAAAGTTACAGATTTTACTCTGTAACTTTTCCAGCAATTAGTACTCTTGCTAAAATTAAAAAACTATTCTCAGTATTTTCACTCAAGAAATATTCATAAATATTTCTTGAGTGAACTACACACCATTTTTTAATAATTTTATCTTGATATTTGCAATATCATTCTTGTTAGAAACATCGCTAAAGCAGCATCTATCAAAGGTATCATTAGCAATAGTTTATAATATTTTTTTGAAACTCCTGAGATTATAACTATTCTAGCATAATGCCCCACAAGAGTTCCCATTAAAATAACTGCTGGATACAATATAGTTGCTTGCTCTTGAGTTAATATTCCCTCTTGAAACAACATTAACCCTGTTGCTGCTCCTGCAGCTTTTGCAAAAAAGGCAGCAATTATGACCAACGCCGCTTCTCCAGGAAGACCAAATACTCCCATAATAGGAGTTAAAAGTTTTGCTATGATATCCATTAATCCCGTTGTTTTTAAAAAAACAATTAATGCATAGGCTAAAACCATTGCTGGAGCTATTTGCTCTAAGGTTATATTAAGACCTCTTTTAGCTCCCCTCATAAAAATCTCTACAATACTTTGTCTATTTTTTACTTGCTCCACTTTTTCCCCCTATCAAGCTATAGATTCAACATTTTTTCTACTTGTTTTTACAATAAATCTAACTAAGTTAGCTCCTACTATTTTCATTAAAAATTGAATCATTATAATTCCCCCTAGAGGAAGTAATGAAATCCCTAGAAGAGGGCCTCCAGCTGAGATAGTATTAGTTACAACTCCTGATGATGCATATTGATACGCTACAAATATTGCTCGCTCTTCTTCTGTTATATATTTATCCTCGTATAATTCTCTTGTCATTATCGCCCCTACATCTGAAGATGTAAACGAACTTACAAATGCTAGTCCAGCACTTCCAGGAATTCCCATTAGTGGTCTCAATATTGGACTAAAAAACTTAGAAGCTGCTTCTAGAGCACCTAACTCCTGAGCCACAGTTATAAGTCCAGAAGATAGCATTAATGAAGGTGCTAAAGTCAATGCTACTAGAAATCCTTGTCTTGTCCCATCTCCACCTTTTCCTGTAAAATTAACTTTATCTGTTATCGTTCCAAATTTACCTAAAAGATAACTAAAATCAAATGCCCTTAGTGTTTCATGATCTTTTAGCAATCCAGAGAACATAATCATTAGTATAAATAACGATATCCAGCCTGTTATTGATTTTTTTTGTTCTGCTGTTAACATTTTATTTTTCCTCCTCAAAATTTTCTGGTAGCGTTAATATAGTCTTTACAATTAGTTTTGCTCTTTCAACTAAAGAACTTAACCTTGCTCTTTCTCTTATTGTGTGATTTTCATAACCTTTTACTCCCATTCCACAAAGAGTTGGAATTCCTAATGTAACACTATGGGCAGCATCTGAGCCTCCTCCCAAACAACAAGAGTATGGTGTCCCAAATCCTAACTCTTCAGAATTTCTCTTTAATAGTTCAAATAATTTTATATTTTTTTCTGTCTGTTCCATTGGATCTGATAATGATAATTGAGTGATTTCTGCTGTTGTTCCCTCTATAAAAGATGTGTTTGTTATTTCTGTTAAGAAATTTTTAATTTTTTCCAAATCACTTAATTTTCTAAATCTAACATTAACTGTTAATGTACAAAATTCAGGTATTGTGTTTTGACTAGTTCCACCTTCAATTACTCCAATATTGTAATGTATAGAATTAAAATCATTATTTTTTTCTATATTAATTGTTTTATATGCAGCTTCCTTTATTGCACTGATACCATTTTGTGGTTCATTACCTGAGTGTGCAGCTTTTCCTCTTATCGAAATTTTGAAATTTGTAGTCCCTTTTCTTCCTACTACAACTCTACCATCAACAAAACCTGTTTCACAATCAATACAAGCTTTAAATCCTTTCAATTCGTCTAAAAAGAACTGTTTGCCTTCTCCTAATGTATATCTGTGCCCTACTTCTTCATCTCCTGAAAAAGCCAATTTAATCATTTTATCATAATTTATATGGTTTAAAGCACGAGCAACCAAAACTCCTACTATAACTCCTCCTTTACAATCCAAAACTCCTGGACCATAAATCATATCGTTTTCTAGATCTACTTTAATAATTTCTTTTCCAAATAAACCTTTTTCATGTACCGTATCTAAATGACCTAAAATTACCATTTCTTTTTCACTACTTTTGTTATCATAATATGCTGTTATACTATTTGGTCCTTGATTGAATTTATGAACTTTTGTTTCCATTCCATATCCAATTAGCTTTTCCTCTAAAAATTTTACTGCTTTATTAACTTCTTCTGTCTCTATTGATGGACTTTCCATCTTACAAAGATCTATCCATACTTGCTGCATCTCTTTTTCATTGGTATCAATAAAATTGAATGCTTTTTCTAAATTATACTTCATTATTCCTCCTGCAATATCTTTTTTATATGTATTTTATTTTATATTTATAACTTTTATTAAGACCATCTTTTGTTTAAAAGTCAGTTCCGATTCCCCATACTCTAAATCAATACCTAACTTCAACCCATTTATTGCAAAATATTTCATAATATTGAAAAGAACTCCTCCTTCATCCTTATATTTTGCTAATTTTATCCAATCTTCAAAAACTCTTTCTTCTTTCCAAATATCAGTCTCTGCATTATAAAAATTTTCTTCTTTTATTATTTTTTTTAATTCATTTAATTTTAAAAATTTATTATGTGAAAAATCTCTTATTTTATCAAAGCTATTTTGTAAATCTGCTTCTTCATCTTTTTCAGACGTAATAATATCGACTATAATAAGTTCCGCAAAATTTTTCAAAACCCTCTTTATCTCTCTCAAAGTTTTTTTTACATCTTTTAAGTGATGAAAAGTTAATCTAGTTATAACTGTATCAAAAAAATTATCTTCAAAATTTAGATTGTGTGCATCTCCTTTAACTGGAATTATATTTTTGAAATTATTTTTTTTATTTAAAACATCTATTTTTTTGATCATTAAATCACTTATATCTAACGCATACACTTCCTCTGCAAATTTAGCTATCTCTCTAGACACAAATCCAGTTCCTGCACCTAAATCCAAAACTTTTTTCCCTGTATATGGATATCCTTTATTTATAAGTTGAAGAATACTATTTTTTTGATTTATATATTTTGATTCTTCATATTCTTCTGCCTGCTTGTCAAAAGAAACTTTATTTCTCTCATTATTTATATTACGGTAATTTATAAATTCAATTCCCAAGGCTTCTAATATTTTTTTTTCAGAACGAAAACTTATCTTTATTCCATTTTCATAACGATTTATAGTTTTTATATTTACATCTGAAATTTTTGCTAATTCTTTTTGAGTTAATTTTCTACATTTTCTTAAATTTGTAATTTTACCATGCATTTTTTCCTCTTTCAAAACTTTATTATCGAAAACATGTCGATTTATTTCATAGTATTATTTATTTTATAATATTGTCAACTTTTTTTTACAAGCCCTTCAATTCCCTAGTTTTTTTAAATGTTTTTTTTTATACTGTCTTATAACTGTCCTACTTACTCGTTTGTTACAAAGCGGATTTCCCTGTATTTACAAAGTACAAAAAATAAAAAAAAGCCATATATAAATCCTCAATCTGATACTATAACCCTTGCAATAAAGACTACTAAGTTACAGGGTGATAATAAAAAGGATGTTAACAATGACTCAAATTGATTATATTTATTACTTTTTCTAAGAATACCTTAACCTTTTTATTGATTTTAAATAAATACTCTCTATAATATATTTACCAGTATAACATTGGAGGAGGGGTGAGTGTGGAAACAAATAAAGTTTTGATAGAGAAGGAATCAATTTCCTTTATCAATCCTATGGAATAAATATCCCTTTAATTCCCGTTGTTATTAATTTCACTCCTGCTGACATTATGAATATTTGCATAACTCTCGAAAGCACGAATAAAACTACTTCTCCTAAAACCTTATCTAACCAATCCGAAATATTAAATAAAAACTTCATTATTAGAAAAGTGATTGCTACTGCTCCTACCGAAATAATCAATCCAGCTTCTTTGTGTATAATCATAACTGTTGATATTGTTCCTGGTCCTACTAGCATCGGAAATGTCAAAGGTGTTATGGCGTATCTTATAGCTTCTTTTTCAGACATTATATTTCCTGAACTCTCTTTAGAAACTCCAATTCCCAATAGGTTTCTAAAGGCAACAACAACCAATATTAATCCACCTGCAACTCTTAACTCATTCATTCCAATTTTATAGAAATAGTTCATAAAAAAATCTCCAGCTATTGTGAACTACCACCGCCCTAATAGAGGGCGGGGCTTCGTGGGAAGTATCTGACTCA
>CAMTIW010000051.1 GCA_947072665.1 uncultured Fusobacteriaceae bacterium
ATCATAATTTCTTCCAATAGATCTATGTACATCAGTTGCAAGAATATCTATTAAAGAATATTTTAAAAATTTTTTTGCTATTTTTTCATATTTATTTTCTACAGAAGTCATATTCAATTGAAATATAACACCCATTTCCTTTAACTTAATTAATTCTGATATTGTCAACATCTCATATCTTTCCACATGAGCTAAAACTATAATATAGCCTAAATCTTGGATGATTCTTATACTTTCACTAACAAATTTAAAAATTGAACCTAACTTTAACTCTATTAATAAATAATTAGTATTGTTGTAAGTGTTAATTTTATTCTTCTTCAACTCTTGAATATTTTCTGGAATGAGCATCATTTCATTTCCACGATAAAGCTTTATATTTATATTTTTTTCTTTAAATATTTTTTCTAATTTTAAAAAATTTTCTTCATAATCTTTATTAACATACTTCCCATAGATAAAATGGGAACTACAAGCAATTCCTGTAATTCCCATTTTTTCAGCAGTTATACCAAGCTGTACACTTTCTTCAAAACTCTTGGCCCCATCATCTACAAGAGGAAGTATATGAGAATGTAAATCTATCATAACTATCACTTATTCCTTTTATCTCTATTTTTCATTTATATAATCATTATAATATCTATAAGTATAATCATACATACCATAATTACCATAAGAATACCCTGACTTATCAATTTTATTCATTACTACTCCATAAAGATTAGCTTTGGATCTTTTAATAAGGGTATTGGAATGTTCTAATTCTTTTTTAGTAATCATATCATATGCTACAACAAAAATTATCCCGTCAGCAAGTTCTGCAAGTAAAACTGCATCTGTTGCCACTGTTAGAGGAGGAGTATCCAATATTATAATATCATATATAATTTTTAACTTATCTAATATCTTACTCATTCCCTTGCTTAAAAATATTTCTGTAACGTTATTATCCAAGTGTTTAGAAGGTAATAAATCAAGATTTTCTTCTATATTTTTTAAAATTACATCTTCAACGTCTTTTTTACCTATTAATACATCTGAAAGTCCTGCTTCAATTTTTATTCCAAAAGATGTATGAGCTCTAGGTCTTCTGATATCACAATCTATTATTAAAACTTTTTTTCCAGTAATTGCCTCTGACATAGCATAGTTTGAAGCTACTGAACTTTTCCCCTCTTTAGGAATTGTAGAAGTTACAATTACTACTCTATTAGGCTTATTATCAATAAAATGTAAATTTGTTCTAAGCAGTCTAAAATTTTCAGCAATTTGATCGTCTAAACCACTTTTAAAAAATAATTTCCTATTACTTCCTTGTCCTTTTTTTTCCGTCATTATTTTCCACCAACTTTTTTCTTATTTCTTCCTATATCCCCAAGTTTAATTATTTTATTTATCCAACCTTTTTCATGCATACTTCCAATTTCCTCCAATTGTTCATATACTGGTACACAAGTTAAAATATCCACGCCTAATATTTTTTTTATATCCTTTGGATTTTTAATTTTTGAGTGTAACATCTCTATTATCATAACTAAACCTAAACTTATAAATACACCTAAAACAGCTGAAATAGCTACTATTAAAGCTCTTTTTCTAGATTCTGGAATTTTAGGAAGTTCAGCTTCTTCTACTATCCTTATATTAGCAAAAGTCATAACCTCTTTTCCTTTTACTATAAATTCATTAGCTGTTTCATTAGCTATTTGCATAGCTCTTACAGGACTATTATCTGTAGCTGAAATTTTTATTATTTCTGTATCTTCCACAGGTTCAATTTTTAATTTTTTTTCTAATTCTATGGGTGTTACATCTAAATCTAGCTTTTTAATTATTTTATTTAAAACTGCTGGACTTTTTGCTATAGCTGTATAGGTTGTAACTAACTGTTGGTTTCTTCTAAGTTCTGCATCATCTAAATTTTTGGCAGAATAATAATTACCAGAAGATACTATAAGCATTGTATCAGCCTTATAAACCAATGGTCTAGTTAAGGCAAATGCTGCTCCTATAGCTATTACAATAAGAGTAATACTTATTATGAGTCTTATATGTCTTCTAGCTATCATAAGAAGTTCTACTATATCAATCTCATCATCTAAATTATCCTCTTCATATTCAATTTCCCCTTTATTACGCATAAAAATTAATCTCCTCCTTACAAAACTTTTCTAGAATTATTATAACATAGCAGTTTATTAAACACAACTTTTTATGTACCAAATTAGTTTATATTTTCCTATTTTTAATGTTTTATATCTCTTTTTTTTAAATTATTTCAATACTATCACCAATTTTAACTTTTCCAGATTTTATTACTTTTGTAAATATTCCTTCTCTAGGCATAACGCAATCTCCAACAATTTTTTTTACAGCACAGCCATCATTATGGCATTCTTTTCCTATTTGAGTAACTTCTTGAATAGTTTCACCTATTTTTAATTTTGTACCTACTGGTAGAGAATATAAATTCATTCCCTCTGTTGTTAAATTTTCTGCAAAACTTCCATCATAGACTTTAAGTCCTTTATTTTTAACTTTAGCTATACTTTCAACATCTAATAAACTTATTTGTCTATGCCAATTTTTAGCATGTGCATCTCCCTCTATTCCATGGTCCACTAAAAAATTAGCCTCTTCAATTGGTCTTTTTATAGTTCCAGTTTTTTTACTTACATTAATTGATATGATTTTACCCATTTTTGCTCCTTTTTTATTTAATAATATTATAGTCTGATTTTCCACCTGTTTTTACTAATAATTTTATCTCACCTATGCTCATATTTTTATCTATTGCTTTACACATATCGTATATGGTAAGAGCTGTAATTGATACAGCAGTAAGTGCTTCCATTTCTATCCCTGTTTGCCCAGATGTCTTTACTTTAGCTATAATTTTTATCCCTTCTTCTTTTATTTCAAAGCTTATATCTGCACCAGAAATAAAAATATTATGACACATGGGAATAATTTCACTAGTTTTTTTTGCACCTAAAATACCCGCTACTTGAGCTACTGATAAAACATCTCCTTTTTTTATTCCACCACTGATTATTGTTTCTATTGTTTCTTGTTTTAGATATATATACCCTTGAGCTATAGCTTCTCTAGATGTTATTTTCTTATCTGAAACATCCACCATTCTGGCTCGTCCTGAATTATTAAAATGAGTAAAATCTTCCATATCTTTTCCTTTCTCCTCTAAATTATTTTCATTGAAAATTATTTCCCAAAACTACAATTTGGATAATGACATATTGAACAACTTTGACAAAGACCGCCATCACCTAGCATCATTATCTCTCTCAACGTTATTTTTTCACCACTTAAAACTCTAGGTAATATTAAATCAAATACTGTTTTCTTTGCATACATAACACAGCCAGGAAGCCCCATCATGGGTATATCCCCTAAATAGGATAAAAGAAACATAGAACCTGGTAAAACCGGTGAGCCATATGTAACTAACTCTCCTCCCATCTCCATAATAGCACTAGGAGTTAAATCATCTGGATCTACACTCATACCACCTGTGAAAACTAGCATTTCTGCACCCATCTTCAAAAGTTTTCTAGCGCAATTTTTTATCATATCTTTCTCATCTTTAGATCTTAATTGCCCTATAATTTCACTTGAATATGCTTCTATTTTTTCTTTTATGACTGGACCAAATTTATCTTCAATTCTTCCCTCATATACTTCTCCACCTGTTATAATGATACCTACTTTTAATTTTTTATAGGAATTAACTGAAAGTATTTTATTTATAGTTATTTCTTCTGCCATTTCCATTTTCTTTTTATCAATTATAAGTGGTATCACCCTAGCACCTGCAATTTTCTCGCCTTTTTTTACAGGATAATTTGTAGGCAAAGTGGCAAAAGATATTTCTCCAAGCATATTTAAATTAAATAATAATTCTTTATCAACCTTTAAAATACCATCCTCTTTAGCAAAAAAATCTATTTTTCCTTCTTTTATTTCTTTTCCTAAAATTATATTTTTTCCAGCACCTATTCTTCCTAAAATTATAGCTGCATCATTTTCATGTATTTTATTTTCGTTTATCTCATAGATATACAAATGCTCTTTTCCTATGTTTAAAAGTTCTTCTATATCTTCTTCCCTTACTATATGACCTTTTTTAAAGGCTACACCTTTAAATTCACCTGGAATTATTTTAGTAATATCATGACAAAGTATATGTCCTTTTGCCTCTATTGTTTTTATAAGTTTCATATCCCCACCTTTTTAATCTTTTATTTTTTTAAAAAATAACTTTTTTCAATTCTTTCATATTTTTTCCTGTTAGATTATTTTTAACTTTAAGAATTTCAGCTACAATACTAAAGGCTATTTCTTTGGGTGACCCTGAAGATATATCTAGTCCTATTGGAGAATATACTTTTTCCAATAGTTCACTAGGAATCCCTTGGTTCATTAAATTTTTATATGTATCTCTGATTTTTTTTCTACTTCCAATCATTCCAATATATCTAACATCTTTATTTATTATTTCACTCAGTGCATCTTTATCTAAAACATGACCTCTAGAAACAATTATAACATATGTATTTTTATTGAAATTATATTTTTTTATATTTTCTTTTATATTCCCAACTATTAATTTTTCTGCATGGGGAAAACGTTCATAACTACAAAATTCTTCTCTATCATCAAATATTATAGCTTTCATTTCTAAAAAAATTGCTAATTTATATATTTCTGTTCCTACATGTCCACCACCAATAATAACTATCTCTTCTTTTTCTTTAAATATTTTTATAAAAGCTTTTACAGAACCACCACATTTCATGTGAAGAGCTTCTTCATCTACTAAATTAAATTCAAGTTCTATACTTTCTTGATTTTCTAAAGCTATTTGTGCTTCTTTTATTAATCTATATTCTAAATTCCCACCACCTACAGTTCCCATGGTTGTAGTATCTTCAAATACACCCATAATATTCCCTTTTTTCCCAGGACTAGAACCATCTACTTGTATTAAAGTAACAAGAGCAACTTTTTCCCCATTTTGAATTCTCTTTGCTATTTCAAACATTATTTTAGATTCCATTAAAATGTCATCCCCCTATTTTATTCATATTCATTTTTTCTGAATCACTAGTATTAAAAATATTTTTTTCATTTCTATTAAATATTGTTTCTAAAATAATTCTTTCTCTTTCTTCTTCTGAATATTTATCATTTAATAATTCTTTAATATTCAAAGTTTTTTCACTACTTAGACAACTTTTTAATTCTCCATTAGAAGTAATTCTAACTCTATTACATGTTTCACAAAAACATTCACTCATGGGATTGATAACTCCAATTCTACCTTTATATCCCTCTATTTTATAATATTTACTTGTTCCTTCAAAGGTATAAAGATTTTCTAATATATATTTTTTTTCCAAAATATTAATTATGTCTTGACCTGTGAACCCTTTCAATCCTTTTCCTAACCCTATTGGCATAAGTTCAATAAACCTTATATCTAAACTATCATTTTCTGTTAATTTAGCTAAATTTATTATTGACTCTGCCTTTTGAAGGTTTGTTATAACAGCGTTTATCTTTACTGGTATATTAAGTTCTCTACATCTCTTTACAGCTCTTAATACTTTTTTTAATTCTCCACCTCTAGTTAACTTTTTATACTCTTCTTCATCTGTTGTATCTAAACTAATATTTACTCTATTCAATCCATTTTTTTTTAGTTCTTCTACCTTTGATTCTAAAAGTAAACCATTAGTAGTTAAACATATTTCTTCTATATTTGAAATTTTTGAAATACCTTTTATTATTTCCTGAATATCTCTTCTTAAAAGAGGTTCTCCTCCAGTTAAACGAATTTTTTTTATTCCAAATTTAGAAAATAATTTAGAAATTTTTATTATTTCCTCTGTTGTCAACATACTTTTATCCTCTTGAAAATCTTTACAACTCCAATCAGGCATACAGTATAGACATCTAATATTACAATTTTCGGTAAGTGATATCCTTAGATAATCAATCACTCTTCCATATTTATCTTTCATTTTTTATCCTCTGTTTTTCTTTTTTATAAGTTCTATAAATAATGCCTCTATCACTGCTCCACCTATGGAACGAGCTTTATCTGAAATAGTATAACAATTTTTCTTCTCGGTTATTCTTGGATCTATATCCGCTATCTTAAAATTTTTTTTTACATTGTATCCAGAAGTTATCATCCCTCTTATTACTCCATTTATATCTGCTTTTACTTCTTTTTTTCCTTCTTCAGTTAATATATAAGCTATTGTATCATTTTTTTCTACTATTTCTCCAATATCTTTAACTATCTCTAGCTTCCCACTATAGTTTGAATATATAACTCTTTCTCTTCCAATTCCTAATATAGTTCCAGGTACTCCTGTATTTGGAATTGAACTCCCCTTAAAAATAAGCTTCCCTAAATCATGACCTCTCATAGTTTCTATTACTATATCTACCGTTTCTCCTGCTATAAAACCTGGTCCTAAACCTATAGTAATAGGTGCTAAATCTTTATTCATTCCCAAATTCTTCTTTGCTAAAATAGCATCTACAATGCCTAATAATCTAAATTTACTACTATCTTTTATTTTTTCTAATATATTTAAGTTGGAGTCTACTATAATAGGTATTTTTTTTTCAATTAATGTTTTTTCTATATCCATTAAAATATTATCAGAAGCTGAAGTTCCAATAAATTTTGAAGTTATATCTTCTAAAGTAAACTCTTTAGTATAAATTGCTGTCCCATAAGATACAGTTTTTCTTATAAAAGAGGGTCTTTCTATTTCTAAAACTAAAACATTAAAGTTTAAATTATATAATTTTTGAATTGTACCAGATGCAATATCCCCGCCCCCACGAACAATTACTATATCTTTTTTTAAATATTTCAAATCTTCAGGGGTATCTAAATCTTTAAATTCTTCTTCATTAAAAAACTCTATTTCATTTAGTTCCTTTTCAGTTTTCATAATAATTTTCCCTCCTATATCTCCCTCTAAACATAAAATTTTATTTCTCAGTCTATTTGGAAAAATAACTGGTGAAAATCTAATTATTTTATTTTTTTTTATAATAGGAAGTGTAACTTCTTTTGTTCTTTTTTTCATATATTCATATATTAATTTTATTATTGTTTCTTTTTTTAAAAATGGCTGATCCCCTGGAAAAAACATATAATCTGTTTCAATATCTGAATTTAAAACACCTAATTTTATAGATTCACTCTGCCCTTTAATATAATTTTTATTTTCAATTATTCTAAAATTTTTAAAATTATCACCCTTAATTTTTTTTAAATTTTTTTCAACTTCTAAAGAAGCAATTAATAATTTTTCAAAAAAATTTATCTTCTCTATTTTTTTAAAAATTTTTTCCAATATAAATTCATTATTATCTACTATTAAAAGTTTATTTTCACCCATTCTTTTAGACTCTCCAGAGGCTAAAATTATTGCAGTTAACTTTCTATATTGATAAATTTCTGATTTTTCTATAGAGCCCATAAATATTTTTGTTGCTATTGTTTTTTTTAAAATATTATTTATTATACCTAAAGAAATATTAAAATCTTTCAATGTTTCAATTCCATTTAAATATATAAATTTTTCTATATTTTTATTTTCAAAAGTTAAAAACTGTTCAGTTCCAAAGAAATTTGGTTTTGACAAATATTCAATTATATCTTCTTCATTAAATATTCTTTCTAACTCTATAAGTTCAAATCTATGAACTACATCTAATACCTTTTTCCCTATTGCTTGAATATTTCCTACCCCTATGATTTTAGTTGTACAACTAGGTATAACTGGTTCATTTCCACTCCATATTTTAGCTAGTTTCCTTTTGGCACCATCCCCTTCAATTAAAACATAGTCATATTTTTTCTCTGAATTATTTAAAAAAATTTCTAATTCTTTTTCAGAAATTCCATGAATCTTTCCTTCTTCTATTTTTAATCCTAAAATATCTATATTAAAATTCTTTCCATTTGTATATTTTTCTAATTTATATTCTGTTAAAAATAAGTTTTCATATTGATTAATTTCCGGTACAGATATTTTAGTAGTTGTAGTTACTAACACCTTCCCCCATATTTTTAGTTCCTTTGCTAGTTTAAAAATTAATGATGTTTTTCCACCGCTCCCTGTTACCGTAACTATATCTCTCTTTTTTATACCAAATATTTTAGAAAACTCCAAAACTACCCCCTTGCACAGTCTTGTGAACCTTTAACTATAAGATCAATTCCATGAGTAACTGTATCAATTATATATGTAAGTGTTTCCTCCACCGCTTTTGGACTCCCTGGAAGATTTACAATCAAGCTATTTCTTCTTATTCCTGAAACTCCTCTAGACAACATAGCTCTTTTTGTTATAGTCATAGAATAGGCTCTTATAGCCTCTGCAATCCCTGGAACCTCCTTTGTTAATATTTCTCTTGTTGCTTCTGGTGTATTATCTCTACTTGAGAATCCAGTTCCTCCTGTTGTTACTATAAAATCCATTCTTTTATTATCAGACAAATCTTTTAAAGTTTCTACTATCATTTTATGATCGTCTGGTATCAATACTTTTTCCACCACTAAAAATCCATTTTTTGTTAATATTTCTTCTATAATACCAGTACTCTTATCTTCTCTTTCCCCTTTATATCCTTTATCACTTAAACATATTATCCCTGCTCTATACATAAAAAACCTCCATATTAATTTAATGTGAACTACCTTATTTAATTATATAATATTTAACTAGAAAAAAAAAGGATTTATATATTTTATAAATTTTATTGGACTTTTTTATCACTAATAAGGTAAAATTAATACATTATATAATTTAAAATAGGATGTGATACGATTGAAAATATTATTAGTTAGGTTTAGACAGATTGGTGATGCCCTTCTTTCTTCTGTTCTTTGTAACAGTTTAAAAAAAAGTTTCCCTGATTCACAAATAGATTATGTGGTATATGATTTTATTACACCTCTTTTCTACAATCATCCATACATAGATAATGTCATTTCTATTACCAATGAAGAAAGAAAAAATCCATTTAAATATTTTATGAAAGCATGGAAAGTCACAAGAACTAAATATGATATAGTTATAGACCTTATGGCGACACCTAAAAGTGAACTTTTTACTTTATTGTCTCCTAAGGCTACATTTAGAATTGGAACTTATGGAAGCAGAAAAAAAAGATTTAGAGGTAATACATATACCCACGGTGTTTTTGAACCTAAAACTTCTATAGATCAGTGTGATAAATTTTTAAAACTTCTAGCTCCACTTGAAACTAAATATAATATAATTTATGATCATGATTTTGTTTTAGGTTTAACCTCAGATGAAAAAATAACAATGAATAAAAAAATGATAAATTCAGGTATTGATTTTTCTAAAAAGGTATTTGCCTTTGCTGTTAATTCTCGTAGACCTGAAAAAGTTTATCCCGTAGAAAATATGAAAAAATTAGTTAATTTAACTTTGGATAAATATCCTGATTCTCAGATTATTCTTTTCTATTCCCCAGATGAAAAAGAATTTGTTAAAAATTTTCATAAGGAATTAAATAATAATCCTAGAATTTTTTCAAATATTGAAACAAAATCTATTAGAGAGTTAGCTGTTTTAATTTCTCAATGTGATTTATTTATTGGAAACGAAGGTGGTCCTAGGCATCTTGCTCAAGCTGTAAAACTTCCATCTCTTTCCATTTGGAGACACAACATAAGAAAAGATTGGTTACCTAATAAAAGTGATTGGAATAGAGGTATTGCCACTGAAGACTTTAAAAATACTATATCCAACTACGACGAACTTAATCATTGGGAGAAGTATGCTCTTATTACTCCAGAAAAAGTTTTAGATGAAGTCATAGACATGGTTAATAAGTATGTAAAAAAATAATTAAATAAAAATTTAAATAAGCCAACTCTAATTATAGAGTTGGCTTATTTAAATTTTTTTAGGATATACTATTAATGATTGGAAATCAACTGATAAATAATATCATCTAGTTTATCTAAATTTTTTGAAATAAATTCTTCTGTATCAGTAGATAAATTTTTAATATTACTATCTGTAACATCATCTAATTCCAAAGAAGATTTATATAAACATGGATTCAATCTAAAATAATTCCATTTATTTTCTGAAGAATCAAATATCTTTTTCAAAATAAAATCATTTACATTAGATTGAGAAGAAAATAATATATTTATAATTGGGAGAAGCCATTTGGCTCCTCCTTTTGCTTTTAGATGTGCATAATTTCTTTCCCCAATTTTTTTCCCTGTTCCCAAAGATATTAGTAAAATATTTTCTGCATTTGGATAAGAAGGCTTATCTTCACTTAAATATTTTTTAAAATTTATGTTTCTAGCTTCTACATAAGCTAACAACCCTGGATTATTTGCAAACAATCCACCATCAATACAATTATAAACATTATTATTATCAGATATAATTTTTTTTGCATTAAAATATACAGGAGCTGAAGATGTTGCAATTACAACATCTTTAAGTTTAAAATTCTTAAATGATTTTCTTTTAGCATTTAAACTATCGAAAAAAATCTCTTTAGATTTTATCAAATCATAAGACATTGCCATAAATGGTTTTAAAGTATCACTTAAATTAGTATCTCCAAAAAGAGTTTCTGAAATTTTTTCTAAGGGTTCAGTTGAATATTTTGGACGAAATAATCCTCCAAAAGATGTTATTTTTCTAACTAATGTTTTTTTGAATATTTTTTTCCCTAATTCTTTATAAAGAGTTAGTATTTCATCTGAAGAGTAAAGTTTTGGAGAAGTATAAAGTGCCCCTAAAATTCCCCCAGTACTGGTTCCCACAATAAAATCAAAATATTCATGAAGAAAAATTTTTTTATTAATCCTTTTGGAAATTTCATCTTCTAAATATTTACAAATAATAGCAGGGACTAATCCCTTTACTCCACCACCATCTATGGATAGAACTCTAATTTTTTTCATATTCTTACTACTTTATAAGTTTGGAAACAGTATTTTTAAACTGCCAATTATGATATTGATCCCAATCTATACTCCAAGTCATAAATCCTTTTACATTTGTATAACCTTTTCTTTGAATTTCTATCCAAGCATTTTTAAATACTTCCATATCATTAATAGCACCTGTACCTGCAGCTCCTACTCCAGCAGGAAGTCCTATAGCTAACATTTCTTGTGGAATTGGTCCTATTGGGAAAAGTTGAGCATATGCAGCTCCCCATGCTGGTCCATCATGACCTTTTATTAAAGCTTCAGTAAATTCTGGAATAAATCTTGCTTGATTTTTACAATCAATTAAAGTTCCACTACCATCAAATGAATAAACTCCAGTTCCTGGTGCATTATAATATTGTGGGTGTATTGTTGTTATTAAATGCTTAGTTTCTCTTATTAAGTCAATATATAAAGTTCCAAATCCAGTACATATTAAATAAGCAACTTCTGGTGCCATTGAATAAATAAATTTAGGATCTTTTTTTCTAAAATATTCAATTATTTCTTTGATAGCTCTTACAATATGGAAAGTACCACCTTGTGCACTTTGCCCCTCTAAATCTACATCAAAACCATTGAATCCATACTCCTCTATAATTCTTATAACTCCATTTTTAAATACCTCTCTCGCATTATCTGAGTTTAGTTTGAAAACTCCATTTTGACCTCCAACAGCAATTATTACATTGTGTCCCTTAGCTTTCATATTTCTAACTTTTTGTTTAAACTCCTCTTTTGTAACTTGCTTACTTTCTTCTGGATCAAATCTTGGAGTTAAAAAATCATTTGAATGTTCTATGAATGAAACTACTATTGTATCATATTCTTTTGGAACTGCTTCTAAGTCAATATAAGAAGTAGGACCATTTCCACCCCAAGCAGACCAGTATCCTATTAAAGATTTTCCTTTTGAGTTCGGCTTATTCTCGCCTATTATCTCTATTTTATTTGATTTATAAAAAATTGTAGTTGATTTATCATATCCAGCAAAAATTAATTCCACTGTATTTGTTCCTTCTGATAAATATAGCTCTGAAATTTCAATACAAATATTCAGAAGAGTTGATTTTCTGAAAAATTCAACTTTTTTTATTAAAGTTTTAAATCCATTTACATAAATAGCAAACTCTTTATAAATATCTACATTAAGAATAGTTATTGTTCCTAAAATTTGTTTTTTATCCTTTGATAAATATATAGATTCTACATCTATTGCATTAATTAAAGAGATATCTTCTGGAAAAATAACATTAGGATTAGGAAGTATTGTATCTCCTTCCTCTACACTAACTCCGTTTATTTGAATATTTATAGCTTTCCCATTTAAAGTTGCATTTTTAACTATGTTTTTATCAAAAGGAGCTCCATTTCCATTTACACCATCTATTACAAAACTTCCCAAAGGTCCCAGTACAAAATTACCTGCTCCTGACCAATCTTTTCCTGTTGTTATAACTATTTTTCCATCTTGGGTCATTGTAGATATTATTTGCCATTGAGAAAAACTTGTAGCTGGGGATTCAAATTTCAACTCCCAATCTTGTCCAAAATTTTCAGTTGTATGAGAAATTAATTCCATTTTAGCACTGAATCCAGTTCCCCAAGATTGAGATGATGTTATTTTTAAGGTTGCTATTTTATCCGTTCCTTCTGGTAGAACTGGTGGTTCAACTGGTGGTACTGGTGGAATAATCTCTTCTTCTACTGTAACTTCATTAGATATCTTTATGAATTTTTCAATTGTGTTTAAAGATTTATAACTAAATTCACCTTCTACTAAATATATTCCTGCTACTAAATTTGTGCTAAAAATTACTTTTTCATGAGCATTTAAAGAATTCTTCTCTTCAACTAAAATTCCTTTATTATTTTTTAATTTATAGTTAACTGACATTAATCTTTTTTGTATATCACTCACATCAAGAGCTAAAATTTCAGCATTTTTTTCTTTTAAAATTAATTCAATTTTTCTTATATTTGGAGTTATTATTTCCTGCTCTTCATCTTGATTTAAAGCATCTAAATCAAAAATTTCTTTTTCTAACTCACTTAAAGTTTGCTTCACATCAAAATAATATAATATTGAAGATTGCATATTTAGATTGCTTATTTTATTTTTTAATTCAACTAAGTGTAAACTTAAAGATTCTAATTCATTTCCAACTTCAATAAATTTTTTCTTTAAATTTTCATAATAGTTTAATACATTTGTAAAATGTGACTTTATATTTTGGATTTCCATTTTATTCACGTGACAACTCCTTTTTTTACTCAAAATACAATATATACTTAAATTTATTTTTAATATGAAAATTAATTATAAAAAACCTTAATAATTATTTTATAAATCATGCGAATTATTATTTTAGCATAATGTTCTAAAAAAAGTCAATTAAGTTTTATTTTTTAAAAAATATTTTTTATTTATAAGTTTTTTTGT
>CAMTIW010000052.1 GCA_947072665.1 uncultured Fusobacteriaceae bacterium
ATTGCTTTATTTAGTTTTTTCTTTTTAATTTTTTCATTGATATTTTTCATTATATTGTTACATCTTAAATACAGTAAAGAGAATATAGTTATTTTTTCTTTTATTAATATTTTATTTGTTTATTTATTTTTCTCTAAATATCTATCTTTGTTTGGTATTGTATTAAATTTTATAGGATTTTTGATAGTTAATTATATTTTTATAGGTAAATTGAAAGGGAAAAGTGAAATAGGTGAAAAATAAAAGTAAAAAAAAAATATTTATGAAACTTGGAAATGATCATTCAACTAAAACAATTATTTTTAAATATGGAGTTGTTTTAATTTTTTTACTTTTATTTGTAAGAATGATATATCTTCAAATATATCAATTTGAAAAATATAAAGACATGTCTGAAGGAAATAGGATAAAACTTAGAAGATTAGAACCTGAAAGAGGTAAAATATTTGATAAAAATGGAATTTTATTAGCAACAAATGGTTCTGGATATAGATTGATTTATCAAAAAGAAAGAAAAACTGAAGAAAAAGACATAAAAAGAATAGCTGAAATTACAGGATTTACTGAAGAATATATAAAAAAAAGAATCAAATATGGAGAAATATCATCCTATACACGAGAAAATATATTAGTTGAAAATTTAGAAGAACATTTAGCTCATAAAATTATGGAAAAAATTGGAGTTAATGATCCAATAGATATACAAACATATTCCAAAAGAAGATATATTTATGATGACTTTGCCTCTCATATAATTGGTTATGTAAAAAAAATATCTTCTCGAGAATATGATAATTTAAGAAATGAAGGTTATACGCCGAGAGATGCTATAGGTAAAGATGGAATAGAAAAGGAATATGATTTATTACTAAAAGGTAGTGCAGGGTATGAAAAAATTGAGGTTAATGCTTATAATAGGTTCCAAAAAAAAATAAATAAAAAACCTGCGGAACAAGGAGAAGATATTTATTTAACCATTGACTATCGACTTCAAGAATACATGGAGAATTTACTCAAAGAAGAAAAAATGGTAGGAGCTTTTATAGCGCTAAATCCAAATAATGGGGAAATTTTAACAATGGTTAGTTATCCCACATATTCATTAAATACTTTTAGTTCACAAATATCTCAAGAAGAATGGGATAAAATAAGAAATGACAAAAGAAAACCACTGAGTAACAAAGCAACAGCGGGAGAGTATCCACCAGGCTCTATAATAAAGCCTATTTCAGCTTTTGCTTATTTATCTAAAGGAATTGATCCATATCAAAAATATTTTGACCCTGGATATTATTCTATTGGTATTTGGAAATGGAAAGCTTGGAAAGTTGGTGGCCATGGTTATGTAGATATGACAAAATCAATAGTAGAATCTGTAAACCCTTATTATTATAGATTTGCAGATCAATTTGGTTATAAACCATTGCATGAGTATGGGAAAATGTTTGGTCTTGGAGAAAAAACAGGAGTAGATATACAAGGAGAAAAAAGAGGAGTACTTCCCACACCAGAATGGAAGAGAAAAATGTTTAAAGAATCTTGGTATAAAGGTGATACAATAAATATGTCAATTGGACAAGGTTATGTTTTAGTAACACCACTTCAAATGGCACAAGTTTATGCAGTGTTAGCAAATAAAGGTTTTGCCTATATACCCAAACTAGTGAAAGAAAATTTTAAAGAGAGAAAAAATTTAAATAGAAAACTTGAAAAATCAATAGAAATAAAATTGCCAAATAAATATTATGAACTTATGAATGAAGCTTTGAGAAAAACTGTTGATGATAGTAACGGAACAACAAAAATATTAAGAACGGAAGAAGTGAGTATTGCAGCTAAGAGTGGTTCTGCACAAAATAGTGCCTCAAAGGAAACTCATGCATGGGTAGCAGGATTTTTTCCACTAAAAAAACCAGAAATTGTCTTTGTAGCTTTATTAGAAGGTGCTGGTGGTGGAGGACGTGTAGCTGGAGGAGTTGCTAAAAAATTTGTAGATAAATATTTAGAACTGAAAAAAGAAGATGAAAAGACTCTTAATCACGACTAAAGAACATAAAAATATAACTTAATTTGAGATACCTAGTCAGGTATTAGGAGAAGAAATGGATAAAAAAGAAGGAATAAATATTGATTTAATACGATTAAAAAATATAAAAAAAGAATTAGAGAGTTTAAAGAATATAAAAAAAATAGAACCTTTAGAGATTAAAAAAGCAGAGGAAAAAGAAATAATATTAGATAAAAAAGAAATGGAAGTAATAAATGAAATAGCTCTAGAAAATAAAGAAGAGATAAAAATTGTCCCTCCTAAAAAAGAAAAACCTAAAAAACCTAAAACAAATTCTCCTAAAAAAGCAGCTACTGAAAAAGGAGAAACAGTGAAAAAAAATACAAGTAAGAAAGAAAATGGAATAGAGAATAAAGATGAAAAAATGTATGTTATTCCTCTTGGAGGAACTGATGAAGTTGGAAAAAATATGACAGTTGTTCAATATAGAGATGAGATTATTATTATGGATTGTGGAGTAATATTTCCAGATGATAGTTTACCAGGGATAGATTTAGTTATACCTGATTTCACTTATTTAGAGAATAATAAAAATAAAATAAAGGGTTTGTTCATAACTCATGGACATGAAGATCATATAGGAGCAATACCTTATTTATATCAGAAAATAGATAAGACTATTCCAATGTTTGGAGGTAAGTTAACATTGGCTTTGGTAAAATCTAAATTTGAAGGATTTAATTTTTCTAGAACACTTCCACCAACAAATGAAGTACAAGGAAGATCACAAATTAAAGTGGGGAAATATTTCACAGTTGAATTTGTAAGGGTAACTCACTCAATAGCAGATGCTTATGCTCTTGCTGTAACAACACCAGCAGGAACTATTTTGAATACTGGGGATTTCAAAATTGATTTGACACCAGTAGATGGACAAGGAGTAGATTTTGCTAGATTATCTCAATTAGGAGAACAAGGAGTAGACCTTCTTTTATCAGATTCTACAAATGCAGAGGTAGATGGATTCACTCCTTCTGAAAAAAGTGTAGGGGAAGCTTTTAAAAATGAATTTTTAAAAGCTGAGGGAAGAATAATAATAGCAGCCTTTGCATCTCATATTCATAGATTGCAACAGATAGTTGATATTGCTACTAAAAATGGAAGAAAAATTGCCATAGATGGAAGAAGTATGGTGAGAGTTTTTGAAATTGCAGCAGATTTAGGTTATTTGAAAGTACCTAAAGGATTGATAGTTTCATTGAGAGAAGTGGATGAAATGCAAGATAATAAAGTTGTTGTTTTATGTACAGGAACACAAGGTGAACCAATGGCAGCACTTTCTAGAATAGCAAAAGGAATGCATAAGCATATAAAAGTTAAATCTGGAGATACTGTAATTATATCAGCAACACCAATTCCAGGAAATGAAAGAGCAGTTTCCAATAATATAAATAATTTAACTAAGGAAGATGCAGAAGTAGTATTTAGAAGAATTGCAGGAATCCATGTTTCTGGTCACGGAAGTAAAGAAGAGCAAAAACTTATGTTAAACTTAGTAAAACCAAAGCATTTTATGCCTATACATGGAGAATATAGAATGTTAAAAGCTCATAAAGAATCAGCAATAGAGACAGGTGTAGATGCAAAAAATATAATCATAGCATTAAATGGAAGTAAAGTAGAAGTTACAAAATCTAGAGTTCAAGTAGTGGGAAAAGTTAATACAGGTGTAACTTTAGTAGATGGATTGGGAATTGGAGATATAGGTAATTCTGTTATAAAAGATAGACAGCAACTATCACAAGATGGAGTTGTAATTATTGTATTTACTTTAGAAAAAGAAACAGGAAAAGTTTTATCAGGACCAGATATTGCAACAAGAGGATTTATTTATAGTAAAGAATCAGAGGAATTGATTCAAGAATCCATTGAAAATATAAAACAAAGGTTAAAAATATACGAGGATACAAGAATTGGAGATTTAAATAATTTAAAAAATAGTATTAGAGATATTGCTTCTAGACATTTTTATGTTAAAATAAAGAGAAATCCAATGATATTACCAATAATAATGGAAGTTTAAAATTCAAATTTTAAATAAAAAACAAGAAAAAGGCAAGTGGCCTACAAGGAGAAATACAATGAAGTTAACAAGTAAAAAGAGATCATTTTTAAGAAAAAGAGCACATGAATTAAATGCCATAGTAAGAATTGGTAAAGATGGATATTCAGATACATTAGTACAAAGTATTTTAGATGCGATAGGAACTAGAGAACTTATAAAAATAAAAATTCTTCAAAATTGTGAAGAGGATAAAGTTGAGATAGCTAATAAAATAGCAGATGGAACAGATGCTGAGATAGTAGGATTAGTTGGAAGAACAGTTATATTATACAAAGAAAATAAAGAAAAACCTTCAGAGTTAACATTAGAATTAAAAAGAGTTTAAAATTTTATGAAGGGGGAAGAATTGTGAATTCAGGGATAATATTTAATAATAGAATATTAGATGTAGTGTTTATATCTTGGGCTTTAGCCCAAGGATATAAAATACTCACTGAGATTGTGATGTACAAAAAAATAAGTTTAAGCACGATATGGACAACAGGTGGAATGCCAAGTTCTCATTCATCAACAGTAACAGCATTATCAACTTCAATAGGATTAATACATGGTTTTAGTGGAACTAATTTTGCTATAGCTATGATTTTTTCAGGGATAGTAATGTATGATGCTGCAGGTATTAGACGAGCAGCAGGGAAACAAGCTGGAATTATCAATAGAATATTGGATAAAATTCCACATAATATTTATTTAACAGGAGTTAGAGAAGAAAAATTAAAAGAGCTTTTAGGTCACACACCATTTGAGGTTGTAGTTGGAGCTATTTTAGGAGTAGTAGTAGCTTTTTTATTTAAGGGATATCTAATTTAGTGGGGAGCTAAGATATGATAGATATAAAAAAAATGAATAGTAAAGAATTAGAGGAAAAAGCGAGAAAAATAAGAGAATTATTAATAACTACAGTGAGTAGAACAGGTGGTCATTTGGCTCCGAATTTAGGAGTGGTAGAATTAACTCTTGCAATACATCGTGTTTTTGATTCACCAAAAGATAAGATTGTATTTGATGTAGGGCATCAATCTTATGTGCATAAACTATTAACAGGAAGAGAGGAAAGGTTTCCTACATTAAGACAAAGATTCGGTATTGGTCCTTTTGCAGATCCTAGTGAGAGTGAACATGATGCCTTTATTTCAGGTCATGCAGGAACAGGAATATCAGCAGCTCTTGGAATAGCTAAGGCTAGATCTGATTCAAAGGTGATAGTAGTCATAGGAGATGCATCTATTGGGAATGGACACTCCATGGAAGCTTTAAATAATATTGGGGAAGACGGAAAAAATATTATTGTTATTTTAAATGATAATGAGATGTCTATTGGAAGAAATGTTGGAACATTATCTAATTTTTTGAGTAAATTAATGAGTAGTACTACCTATAAAGGGTTAAGAAGAGATATAAGAGGGATAATAAATAAAGGAAAAATAGGTGGAAAAATAACTTCCACATTGGAAAGAGCTGAAAATTCAGTGAAACAATTCTTATCTCCTTTAAGTATATCTGAACTTTTAGGATTTAAATTTTATGGAAGTGTAGATGGTCATAATCTCCAAGAATTAGAAGATTATCTAATAAAAGCAAAAAATGAAGAGGGACCATGTTTTATTCATGTTAAAACTCAAAAGGGTAAAGGGTATATTTTTGCAGAGGAAGATAGTGAAAAATTTCATGGAGTTTCTCCATTTAATTTAGAAACTGGGCAAACAGGAAAAAATAAAGAGAGTTATTCTTCAATATATGGAAAAAAAATATGTGAATTAGCAGAAAAAGATGACAATATAATTGCTATCTCCGGAGCTATGATAAAAGGTGTTGGGCTTGGAGAATTTGAAAAAAAATATCCAGATCGAATTAAAGATGTAGGAATAGCAGAAGGTCATGGAGTAACTTATTCAGCAGGACTTGCAATTTCTGGAAAAAAACCATATCTTACTCTATATTCAACTTTTATGCAAAGAGGTTTTAGTCAGCTAATACATGATATATCACTTCAAAAACTTCCTGTAAAATTAATGATAGATAGGGCTGGAATAGTTGGAGAAGATGGAAAGACACATAATGGAATATACGATATTGGAATGTTTTTAACAGTACCTAATTTTATAGTATTCGCCCCAACAACAGGAAAAGAATTAACTGAAATAATGGAGAAAACAAAAAATATTGAAAAATCTGCAGTTATGATAAGATATCCAAGAGAAGTTGCCTATGAGTATGAACTACCTGGTGAATTTGAAATTGGAAAATGGAGAGAAGTTAAAAAAGGTGAAAAAACTTTATTAATCAGTACTGGAAGTATGTTTCAAGAGGTCATTGATATTGAAAAAAAATTAATAGAGTATGGAATAAATGCGACAATAGTGAGTGCTGCTTCAATAAAACCTTTAGATGAAAAATATATAGTGGAAGAATTTAAAAAATATGATAATATCTTTGTATTAGAAGAAGGGTATAAAATTAATTCTTTTGGAAGTAGTATAATAGAGTATTTAAATGAAAATAGAATTCTAAAGAAAATAAATAAATTATCCATTGAAAATCCAAGTATCCCACATGGAAAAAGAGATATCCTTATGAAAGAATTAGGACTACGTGGAGATAAATTAATAGAAAGAATAAAAGGAAGTATAGATGCACAACAGTAGAGATAAGGCTTTTAGATTTATTGAAAGTCTTCTAGAACATCCAAAAGTAAAAGATTTAGATAATCATGATGATCAAGGTGTAAGTGTTTCAACTCATACTTATGATGTTTTAAAGAGTTGTGAAGAAGAATTGTTAAAAAATTCTAAAAATATTGAACAAAGTAATAAAAAATTAGATTTTTTTGCTATTATAGTTGGTATTATAATTCATGACTTAAGTAAAGGGAGTATAAGAAAAGATGGTGAAGGATTATCACATTCTCAAATGATGATAAAAAAACCAGAATATATTGCCAAGGAATCTGAAAAAATACTAGAAGAGATTGAGATTCAAGAAAATTTAAAAATAAGAAAATCAATTATAAAAAATATAATTCATATTGTACTTTCACATCATGGAAGATGGGGAAAAGTTCAACCAGGTAGTAGGGAAGCTCATTTAGTACATAAATCCGATGAGTATTCAGCTAAATATCATAGGATAACACCTATAGGTGCTGATAAAATATTAAAACTAATGGAAGAAGGTTTGAGTATAGAAGAAATTTCTGAAAAATTAGTTTGTACTATGGGAATACTAAAAGATAGATTGAAAAGAGCAAAACAAGAATTAGGAATGAAAAATACTAAGCAATTGATTAGTTATTATAAAAAAAATAGAAAAGTTCCTTTAGGAGATAGTTTTTTTGAGCAAAGGATAAGAGAGACAGATAGATTAATAAATTTAGTGAATAAAAAAGGTTTCAAAAAACTTATTTTAGAAAATAAACTAATGGAAAAATTGGAAGATTCAAAAATTTTCCAAGTGATTAAATAAACTTAAACTAGGAGTGTTTAGAAAGTGAAAGAAAGATTGGATATTTTACTTGTAGAAAAAGGTTTTTTTGAAACTGTAGAAAAGGCAAAAAGAGCAATTATGGCAGGAAATGTTATAATCAATGAAAAAAAAATAGATAAATGTGGAACTTTTATAAAAATAGATGAAGAACCTAATATAAGGGTAAAAGGAGATTTATGCCCTTATGTAAGTAGAGGTGGATATAAATTAGAAAAAGCAATAAAAGAATTTAGCATAGATTTAAAAGATAAAATTGTATTAGATGTAGGTGCATCAACAGGTGGATTTACAGATTGTGCACTTCAAAATGGAGCTAAGTTTATCTATGCTGTTGATGTAGGAACCAATCAGCTAGATTATAAAATAAGAATAAATGAGAAAATTAAATCTATTGAAAATAAACATATAAAAGATTTAACAGAAGAAGATTTAGATGGAAAAAAAATAGATGTTATAGTTATGGATGTATCTTTTATATCAATAACCAAAATATTTTCTTCATTAACAAAATTTTGTAATGAAGACACGTTGTTAATAGTTCTTATAAAGCCACAATTTGAACTTTGTAAAGAAGATATAGAAAAAGGTGGAATTGTAAGAAATATTTTAAAACATATGGAGGTTTTGGAGAAAGTAATAAAAAATGCAAAAGAAAATTTATTATATTTAAAAAAAATAGATTTTTCTCCTATTAAGGGTGGGAAAGGAAATGTTGAATATATTTCTCTTTTTAGTTTAAAAAAAAATGAAGTGGAATTAACTAGAAATATATTTGAAAAAATTATAGAAAGTGGTCAGACTTTAGGGGGAGAATTAAGATGAAATTATGGAAGAAGAAAATAACATTGTTGTCTATTATTTTAATATTTTCAGTTAACTGTTTTTCAGAAGAGACAAAAAATAAAGGTTTTTTAGGGAATATAAGGGAACTTAAGGAAATTTCAGATATTATGGACATAGTTGGAGATAATTATGTTGGTGAAAAAACTATCGATAGAAAAATAATGCTACAAGGAGCATTAAAAGGTATTGTGGAGTCTTTAGGAGATCCACATTCAAACTATTTTACAGAAGATAATATGAAAGATTTTAAAGAGGATATAAAAGGGAAATATCCTGGTGTTGGAATGATTATTCAAAAAAAACCTGATGATGTTTTATTAGTTGTTTCTCCAATAGAGGATACTCCTGCATATAGAGCTGGAATAAAACCTAGAGATAAGATATTAACAATAGATGGTATTTCAACTTTAACATTGACTTCAGATGAAAGTGCTAAAAAACTTAAGGGAGAGCCTGGAACTAAAGTTAAATTAAATATTTATAGAGAAAAATTAAAAGAAACGAAAGAGGTAGAATTAACAAGAGAAGTAATAAAACTTAAATACGTAAAAAGTAAAATGTTAGAAAATGGAATTGGATATTTAAGATTAACTCAATTTGGTGAAAATGTATATCCTGATTTAGCCAAAGAATTAAATAAACTTCAAAAAAAGGGAATGAAAGCTTTGGTTTTCGATTTGAGAAGTAATCCTGGTGGAGCTTTGGATCAAGCAGTAAAAATAGGATCAATGTTCATTGAAAAAGGTAAAATTGTAAGTACAAAAGGAAAAACAAAAGAGGAAGAAGTCGCTTTAAGAGAAGGAAAATATTTTGGTGATTTTCCTTTAGTTATTCTAATTAATGGTGGAAGTGCTTCTGCTTCGGAAATTGTTGCAGGTGCAGTTAAGGATTATAAAAGAGGGACTTTAATTGGTGAAAAATCTTTTGGTAAAGGAAGTGTTCAAACATTGATTCCATTGCCAGATGGAGATGGAATCAAACTCACAATAGCGAAATACTATACTCCAAATGATATTTCAATTCATGGAGTAGGAATAGAACCAGATATAAAAGTTGAAGAAAAAGAAAATTATATGTTGTTTGATGGTTTTGTTACTAATATTAATGAAGAGGCCCAAAAGGAAAATAAAGTTGAAATTATAAAAGAAATCAAAGGAGATAAAACAGCAAAAGAATTTGAAGAGAAGATAGATGTTCAATTGGAAAAAGCTGTGGAAGTTCTTTCAAAGAAAATAGGAGCTCCTTATATACCTAAAGTAGAGAAAGTAATTAAGAATAAAAATAAAACAAAATAAAAGTTAAATGGAGAAAAAATGTTATATGTTGTAGCAACACCTATTGGAAATTTAGAGGATATAACCCTTAGAGCAATAAGAATATTAAAAGAAGCAAACTATGTTTTTGCTGAAGATACTAGGGTAACAAAAAAACTTTTAACACATTTAGATATTACAAATACTGTATATAGATATGATGAACATAGTAAACATCATCAAATTGCAAATATTTTAAGTTTGTTAAATGATGGAAAAACAGTAGCATTAACAACTGATGCAGGAACACCATGTATATCAGACCCAGGTTTTGAATTAGTTGATGCAGCTTTAAAAGCTGGAATAAAAGTTGTTCCTATACCAGGGGTTAGTGCAATGACAACAGCAGCTTCTGTTGCAGGAATAACTGCAAGAAGAATAGCTTTTGAAGGATTTTTACCAAAAAAAAAGGGAAGACAAACTCTTTTAAAAGAATTATCTAAAGAGGAAAGAACTATAATAATTTTTGAATCACCTCATAGAATAGAAAAAACATTAAAAGATATAGAAGAGTTTATGGGTATAAGATATGTAGTGATAATAAGAGAAATAACTAAAATGTATGAAGAAATTCTTCGAGGAACAACAACTGAACTCATAGAAAGATTAGCAGAACATCCAATAAAAGGGGAGATAGTTCTTTTGATTAAAGGATTAGATCAAAAATATGAAGAGGAGCTAGAGGAAGAGGACGTTGAAGAAGAAAATAAAGTTTTAAGTAAGTATGCCCTTAAGAAATTAGCATTAGAAGAAGAAGATACAGAAGAAGACGAATTGGAAGAAGAAGAGTCGGGTATTGAAAATGAAAATAATTAAATAACTACTTTGTAGAGAAAAAAGTAATTGGAGAGTATAAGATGTCAATGACAAAAATAAATTGGTACCCAGGGCACATGAAGAAAACAAAAGAGATGATTCAAGAAAATATGGCTCTTGTTGATATTGTGTTAGAAATAGTTGATGCGAGAATACCTCTTTCTAGTAAAAATCCAGATATAGTTAGGTTTGCAAAAAATAAAAAAAGAATACTACTTATAAATAAATCAGATTTAGTAAATAAAGATGAATTGAGATTTTGGAAGGAATATTTTAAAAAAAATAATATGGCTGATGAAATTTTAGAGATAAGTGCAGAAACTGGCTTAAATATAAAACAACTTTTTGCAGTAATAGATAAAGTTTCGGAAGAAAAAAGAAAAAAAATGATGGCAAAAGGGTTGCGAACTGTGACTACAAGATTATTGGTTGCTGGAATTCCAAACGTTGGGAAATCAAGACTTATAAATACAATCGTAGGGAAAAAAAGTGCTGGTGTGGGTAATAAGCCTGGTTTTACAAAGGGTAAGCAATGGGTAAGAATTAAAGATGGTTTAGAACTACTAGATACACCTGGAATTTTATGGCCAAAATTTGAAGATGATGAAGTAGGGTATAATTTAGCAATAGCTGGAGCAATAAAAGATGAAATTCTACCTTTGGAAGAAGTGGCAGGAAGACTTTTATCAAAAATGAAAGCATATGGTATGTGGAAAGTATTAAAAGATAAATATAAGCTGTTAGATGAAGATTATAGTGAAGTGGACGGAGAAATAATTGAAAAAATAGCACTTAGAATGAATATGATAATGAAAGGAGAAGTACTTAATATACTTCAAGCTTCATATACTATTTTAAGAGATTATAGATCATGTAAGTTAGGAAAATTTGGAGTAGATAGAGAGAAAAAATTAGAAATAATCCAAGGAGAGTAATTTATGAAGGATAATTTATATATAAATTTGGAGATGCTTGAGAATCTTTTAGTGGATTTTGTAAAAGAAGAGGTAACAAAATCAGGGTTCAAAAAAGTTGTATTAGGGTTATCTGGTGGTATAGACTCTGCTATAGTTGCATATATAGCGGCAAAAGCTTTAGGACCAGAAAATGTTCTAGGAATAATGATGCCATATAAAAACTCTAGTAAAGAAAGTATAGAACATGCTAAGCTTGTAATTGAAGACTTGAAAATAAAAAGTAAATTAATTGAGATAACTCCCATGGTTGATGCTTATTTTTCACTAGAACCAGACATTTCAAACTTAAGAATGGGTAATAAAATGGCTCGAGAAAGAATGACTATTCTTTTTGATTATTCAGCAAAGGAAAAAGCTTTGGTATTAGGAACTTCAAATAAAACAGAAATATTATTAGGATATAGTACTCAATTTGGAGATTCAGCTTCTGCCATAAATCCTATTGGAGATTTATATAAAACACATATTTGGGCACTTTCTAGATATATGAAAATCCCTAATGAATTAATTGATAAAAAACCCAGTGCAGACCTTTGGGAAGGACAGACAGATGAGAGTGAGTTAGGTTTTTCATATCTTTTAGCTGATAATATATTATATGAAATGGTAGACGAACGAAAAACAAAGACTGAAATAGTCCAAGATGGTTTTGATGTTAATGTAGTGGAAAAAATAGAAAATAAAATTAAGTTTTCTCAATATAAAAGAAAACTTCCTGTAATAGCTAAAATTTCTAAAAGAACAATGGGAAGAGATTTTAGATATCCAAGAGATTGGGGAATGTAAAAAAGAGGAGGAATTTTTATGAAAAATGAAGAACTTCTAAGAGAAGAAATTGAAGATTTTAAAAAGGAAAAAGAAAGAATAAAAGAAATTGTAGGAGAAATAGGTGGAGTTAATCAAAATAAACAACATAAAGTTGTAAATGCTCTATTAATGATAATAATAGCAGTAATACTTATTGCAGGAGTTGCTTTAAATAAAATCGACTTATTGACAACATTGGGAATTGCAATTTTGATTGGAATATTTAAAATAATTTGGATTTTATATGAATTTCAAAGAATAAATCATTTTCAATTTTGGATTTTAAATTCTTTAGAGTTTAGAATTAACGAAATTCATAAAAAAGTAAAAAAAATAGAAAAAGATATGAATATAAAGTAAAAATTATGATATTTTAAATTTTTTTAAATGGGAACTAAACCCAAGGAGAATTTATGAGCCCTTATATAATTTGGATTTTATTCACAATATTATTTTTTATATTTGAAGGAATAGTTCCAGGTCTAATATCCATATGGTTTGGTTTTGGTGCTATGGGTGCATTAATTTATTCAAATTTTGATACAAGTGTATTAAATCAATTTTATGTATTTATAGGTATAACGGCTATTTTATTATTATTTTTAAGAAGAATTGCAAAAAAATTACTTAATAAGAGTAGTAATGACCTACATAGAATAATTGGACAAACTACTGATGTATTGGGGATTGATCAGAATAAGAACTATAAAATTTATTTAGATGGTAAGCATTGGTTAGGGAAATCTAATGAAAAATTAATAGTAGGAGATAGAGTTTTGATCAAAGGCATAGAGGGAATAAAACTTATATTAAAGAAAATATGATTTATAGACAATTGTAAAAGTCATATTTTTTAAGATAAAAAAATTCGAATTTTTAAA
>CAMTIW010000053.1 GCA_947072665.1 uncultured Fusobacteriaceae bacterium
TTATAAGTATATCATTTGTATTGATGAAAAATATAAAAATTAGAAATATAGAAAATATAAATGAGCTACTAACTGAAATAAGAGTTAGCTTTAGTGTGTACAAAAAGAATATTTTAAAATCATTATTAGTAAAAAGATTTTTATAAAACTCTAATGTAAAAGAATTTTTTCTTAGAGGTAAATTATATCCTAAACTATTTCCTAGAGTATAACATAGAGAATAAAGGAAAAATATCCCCACTATAATCAGTGGGAGAAGTAAAATGAAATTATTTAATTGCTTAATTGTTTTTCTTTCCAACATATTCTAACCAACCCTCTTGTATTATTTTTAATTTATCTGGTGATAATTCTTCTATTCTTTTTTCAGATAATTCTTGAGAAGTTGGTAAGTTATCATTATCTAAAAATTTTCCAAATTCTTTTTTTAGTTCAGTGGAAATAGTTTCTAAATTAATAACTGTAAAATCTCCCCAATTTTTTGGATCTTGTTTAAGTAATTGAGCTTCAGGAGAGATTAAATAATTTATTGTAATTAAAGCTCTTTCTTTATTGGGTGAATTTCCTGGAATAGTTAAGTAGTGATTATTGAATAAAGTTCCTTTATCCAATAAAAAACTTTTACTAGTTGGAGGAAATAAACCAGCTTCTATTTTACTATTAACTTTATTGATGGTATATCCCATGGCAATATCTAATTCTCCATTGAAGAACATAGAATCTATTTTGCCTTCTCCTTCTGGGTAAGTTTCACCTTTTCTCCATAGATAAGGTGAAAGGTTATTAAAATAAGACCAAACTTTATCTAATTCAAGTTTAAAAGTTTCATTATCCATTGCTAAAACATTTTTATATCCTAATATATCAAGTGCTATATTTCTTACAAATGCATTTCCTGTATGGTCTATAACTGTAGGGTATGTAAATTTACCAGGGTTATTTTTAGCATATTCCATAAGAGAGGTAGCATCAGAAAAAGGTTTTATATTTTTATTGGATGAATCATTATATATAAAATTAAATTGAGACTCCCCCCAAGGTGCTTCTAAGCCTAAAATATCTTCTCCAAAATCTTTTTGATAAGTAGATTCTTTAACATATTTTAAATTACTTAATTCACCTATAAAATTTTTCCAAAGAACATTGGAATCTTTTAGAACTTTAAAATTCTCACCATTTACCCATAATACATCAATAGTTCCTGTTGTCTTCCCTGCTTCTTTTTCCACTATTAATTTATTTAAAATATCTTTAATATTTGAAATAGGAACTCTATTTAGAGCAATAGAATGTTCTTTTTCAAGTTTAGGAGCAATAATATTGTCCATGAAATTATTAATTTCTTGAGAACCACCGTACATATAGATATTTACTGGTGTCATTTTATTTTGTTCTTGATCTCCACAAGAAATAAAAAAAAGTGTTAAAATGATTGAAATTAAAATTTTTTTCATAAATTTGATAACCTCCAATTCGATTTAATAGAATATTTGAGAAAAGTATTTTATTTATAATAACTTCTTTTTAAGATAAAATCAAGTAAAGAAAAAACTTTGGTGATTAATATATAATTATTATATCACACCAAAGTTTTTTTTATTTTATATTGTGACAGGAGTATCAAATGAAGAAGTGATATTTCTAATCCATTTATACGATTTATATCTTCTAAATAAAACAAAAGCTTTTAATAATTCTTCCACACCACAAAACATAACGACATAATAAACTGGTAAATGTAAAACATGAGCAGCAAAGAAAGCTAATGGAATTCCTACAAACCATGATGTTACTCCTTGTACGACCCCACCATAAACATTTTCACCACCACCTCTAAAAATACCGACTATGATTAAAAGACTATAAACCCTAGGAATCATAAGAACTGAATAAACTAATAAAATTATAATAGCATCTTCTTTAACAGTATCTGAAACTTTGAATATTTTAACTATAAATGGTGCTATAAGAGCTAAAAGAAGAGCTAAAACAATACCTATTTGCAAAGCTAAATTAGTTATTCTATCAGCATAAATTATTCCTTGTTCATTTCTTCCAGCACCTATTTCATTTCCCACAACAACAACAGCTGAATTAGCAAGTCCGTAAATAAGAACTAAGAATAAGCTAAAAACGGTTGTACAAATTTGTATAGCTGCTATAGCTTCTGTTCCAATTCTTCCATAGATAGCAGAATAAGTTACTGTTGATAATCCAAAGCAAACATCATTTAAAATAATAGGAGTGGCTACTTTGAAAACATTTATAACCATAGTTCTAGAAGAATTGAATAATTCTTTTGCAGTTGCTTTTAAAACATGATCTTTGGCATATATATAATATAAAAGTATAAAAACTTCAGAAGTTCGAGCTATAAGAGTGGCAATTGCAGCTCCTTTAACTCCAAGTGGAGAAAAACCTAGTTTTCCAAATATAAGTATATAATTTAGAATACCGTTGATAACTAAAGCTCCAACACTGGACCACATGGGTAGTGAACTATTTCTAACACTTCTAAGAGCAGAAGCATAACTAAAACTAATAGCAGTTAAAATATAGCTTATAGAAACAATAAGAAGATAATCTTTTCCTAGTTCAATAACTTTAGGGTCTGTACTAAAAATACCCATTATTTGTTTAGGATAAATCATTCCAAAGGCGACAAAAATTAAAGTAATCAAAACACCAGAAATCAATCCAATACCAAGAGTACTTTTAATATTTTTAATATCTTTTTTCCCCCAAAGTTGGGCTATGAATACTCCACATCCTGCTGCAACTCCAAAAATTGAAAGACTAAAAAGAAAATAATATTGATTAGCTATACCAACAGCAGCTAATTCTTCTTGCCCAACATTTCCAATCATAACAGTATCCAGCATGTTAATAGAGGAAGCTATAAGATTCTGAATTACTATGGGTATGGTAATGGCAACTAATGTAGTGTAGAATTTCTTGTTTTCTCTAAATTTTTTAAAAAAATCAAATTTCATGTAACTCTCCTATTAAATTAAAATTATTGAAAATAAAAAGGCAAAAAATAAAAACCACCTAGGTTATCCATAGTGGTTTTTCTCACTGGAAAAGTTTTCACTTTTCAAATTAATGTCGTTTCAATAGTGAATATTATATCTGTTTTATACATAAAAGTCAATAAAAAACTGTTAATTAAGATAACATATCTAAAACTAACAGTTTATATATAATTTATATTAAAAATTGTTTTATTTTAATAATTTTAACTGATAAAAATTTGGATTATTTATAGAGGATTGAACATAACCTTCAACCTCGTCAATATTTACCCCAGCATTTGCTAATGAGAAATTTAATGGATAGATAGGAACTTCTTCGTTCATAATATCTTGTGCTTTAGCGTAGATAAGTTTTCTTTTTTCATCATTAAGTTCAATTTTTCCAGCTTCTAGTAGTGCATCAAATTCATCATTTCTGAAAAAACTTCTATTACCTTGACTTCCAGCCATAGAACTATGTAGCATAGCAGAAAGACCATAATCAGCATCTCCAGAAGAATTAGACCAACCCATTGTGTAGATATCAGCATCTCCACGACCAGTACTAGCTAGATAAGTTCCCCATTCTAAT
The DNA here is from genome assembly GCA_947072665.1 of uncultured Fusobacteriaceae bacterium. Taxonomy (GTDB): domain Bacteria; phylum Fusobacteriota; class Fusobacteriia; order Fusobacteriales; family Fusobacteriaceae; genus JAGNZR01. Next base: position 3,607 of record CAMTIW010000053.1, read on the forward strand.
TGTTCTATTGTAATATCTACACCAATCTCTTTTAACTGAGCTTGAATTACTGTTGCAAGTTGAGCATTTGTTTCACTGGATGTAGTTATAAGTCTAAGCTTCAAATTGTTATCATAACCAGCTTCTGCTAATAATTCTTTAGCTTTTACAGGGTCATATCCAAAAGTCTTTGTTTCAGGAGAATAACCAAAAACTCCAGGTCCTAACAAACTATTTGCTTTTTTTACAGAGCTAAATAAAATTCCTTCTATAATATCATCTCTATTAATAGCAAGTGCTAGAGCTTGTCTTACTTTTTTATTAGTAAGAGGACCTTTTTTTGTGTTGAATCCAATATAAGATACACCTAGACCACTTTTTTCAGAAAGTTCTAATTTTTTATTTTCTAGTATAGATCGTCTGGCTATCGAGGTAATATCCATAGATAATTGAATTTCACCAGTTTCAAGGCCTATAACTCTACTATTTTCTTCTGGGATATTTCTTACATGAATATTTTTAATAGAAGCAGGACCTTTAAAATAGTCTTCAAATCTTGTTAGGATTACCCTATCTCCAGCCTTCCATTCTTGTAATTTATAAGGACCAGTTCCCATGGGATTACGAATATATTCTGGATAGGATTCATTATACTGTTGGTTCATTATAGAAGCTGTTATGTGGCTTAAATGATGAAGCAATGCACCAAAAGGTTTTTTTGTAACAACAATTGCAGTATAGTCATCTGGTGTTTCAACAGAGTCAATTAACTCGTATAAAGTTCCCACATGAGGTGATAGTTTAGCTTTCTCTAAACTATATTTTACATCTTTAGAGGTGAAAGGAGTTCCATTTTGAAATTTAACATCTTTTCTTAATTTAAAAACTGTTCTTGTATCGCTTTCGTTTTCCCAACTTTTAGCGAGACCTGGGACAATAACTAGATCTTCATTTTTTTCAATTAATCTGTCAAAAATATTAGCAAGAACTCTCCTTGAATATACATCAGTTGCTGAATGAGGATCAAGAGTTCTAAGTTCAGAACCTTGTGCAAAATAAAGAGTGTCTTTTTTTTCTGTAACTTTTTGATTTTCTTTTCCACAACTAAATATGAAAAAAGAAGTTAAAATAAATAAAAAAATTTTTTTCATAGCATTCCCCCTAATCGTATACAATAATTTATACTGTATATGTTTTTTAAAATAGATACTACATAATAATATAATAATTTTAATTTGTCAAATCAATGTTTTAAAAAAGTATTCAAAGTATTAAAAAGGAATATAGTTGTAATTTTAATCTTTTTATAATATAATTGTAGGAATAAAATAATGAGAATAGGGAGGACGAATGTTAAGTTTATTGGGAGTACTGATTGTTATCGTAGGATTTGCAATGAAAAAAGACTCAATTTTAATAATTATAACAGCGGCGATAGTTACGGCTTTTACTGGTAATTTAGGAGTTATGGGTCTTCTTGAGATTATGGGGAAAACTTTTGTTGCAAATAGAGCAATGGCTATTTTCATAATGATAATGCTAGTTACTGGAACTTTAGAAAGAAATGGGTTAAAAGAGGTTGCTGCTTCTCTTATTGGAAAGTTAAAAAATGCAACACCAGGAAAAGTTATAGGTGCATATGGAGTTATGAGGATAATGTTTGCTGCTTTTAATGTAAGTTTTGGAGGTGTCGCAGGATTTGTACGTCCTATAGTCTTACCCATGGCAATAGGATCTATAGAGGCCTCTGGGAATATATCTAACGTTGAACATATGGAAGAAATAAAGGGTATGTCATCTGGAATGGAAAATATAGCTTGGTTTTTTGGGCAGGTTTTGTTTGTAGGTGGTAGTGGGGCTCTTTTGGTACAATCAACTTTAGCTTCTTTGGGTTATAAAGTAGAATTAGTAGAATTAGCTAAAGTAGAAATTCCAGTGGCAATTTTTGCTTTGATTCTATCTGTTATGTATTATTTTTTAAAGGATAGAAAATTAAATCAAAAACATTATAAAAATTGGAACCAAAATAAGGAGGATTAATATGAATTTTTTTATGAGTTCTGAAATTTCATTAGGGGTAAAAATATTAGAAATAATATTTATAATAATGGGATTTACTCTTATTTATACAGGAATAAAAAATTTAAATGATAAAGAAAATATATCACCATTAGGAACAGCTATTTTTTGGTGTGTATTTGGAGTTATTTTAGCTTTTGGAAGATGGTTACCTGTTCACATGACTGGAGCTTTGGTGATAATTATGACTATACCAGGAATTTTAAAAAAAGTAAGGGTAGGAAAAAATGATTTTCCAACTTCAGAATATACAACTCAAATGGCTAATAAAATAGGAATGAAACTTTTTATTCCGGCTTTGACAATAGGGGGATCAGCTCTTTTTTTTGTATTATTTACAAACCTAGGGGCTTTGGTAGGAGTTGGAATAGGTGTATTGATTTCAATGGTGATGTTAATGTTATTTTCCAAGGAGAATAAACCTACAACTTTTTTAAATGACGGAAAAAGATTATTGGATTCAGTGGGACCACTAAGTGTTCTACCTATGCTTTTAGCTTCTTTAGGTGCTGTTTATACAAAAGCAGGAGTGGGGGATACAATTGCTTCTATTGTGGGAAAAGTAATACCAGAAGGGAATGTGAATGTTGGAATTATTGTTTTTGCATTGGGAATGGCAATATTTACAATGATAATGGGGAATGCTTTTGCTGCTATAACAGTTATAACAGTGGGGATTGGAGGTCCTTTTGTATTGGCATATGGGGCAGATCCTAAACTTATAGGAATGTTGGCATTAACATGTGGATACTGCGGAACATTACTAACTCCCATGGCAGCAAATTTTAATATAGTACCAGTTGCCATGTTAGAAATGAAAGATAAATATGGCGTAATAAAAAATCAATGGTTAATAGCAATTATAATGTTGGTATTTCAAATAACATATATGATAATTTTTAAATAAGAATTTGGAGGAAAAAAATGAAAAGAATTTTAATAACAGGATTTGATCCATTTGGTGGAGAAAAAATTAATCCAGCATATGAAGCAGTTAAAGGATTAAAAGATAAAATAGAAGGATATGAAATTATAAAAAAAGAGATACCTACAGTTTTTCTAAAATCCTATGAAAAATTATTTAAATTAATTGAGGAAATAAAACCAGAAATTGTCATCTGTGTAGGTCAAGCTGGTGGAAGATTTGAAATAACTCCTGAAAGAGTGGCTATTAATTTAGATGACGCAAGAATTCCAGATAATGAAGGAAATCAACCTATTGATATGGAAATATTTTCAGATGGAAAAAGTGCATATTTTTCTAATCTTCCAATAAAAAAAATAGCTTTAGATATTCAAAATAGTGGGATTCCATCAGTGGTATCAAATACTGCAGGAACTTTTGTATGTAATCATATAATGTATGCATTGATGTACTATATTAATAAGAATAATTTAAATATAAAAGGTGGATTTATCCATGTCCCTTATCTTCCAGAGCAAGTAATTGATAAAAAAGGTCAGCCATATATGTCACAAGAATTAATGACAAAAGGATTGGAAATTGCCTTAATTTCTAGTATTAAAAATGATAAAGATGGAAAAATTATAGGTGGAGAAATATCTTAATTATAAGTAAAAAAATATAAAAAAAATTTTATGCTAGAATATCCAGACATCTGTGATACCATATATATTATAGGAAAAATAATATTTAGGAAAATAACAGTGTGATGGGGGCAAAAAATGAAGAATAGAGATGCCGTTTATCTGGCTTTTAATGGATGTGGAGCAGCGGTTCCAACTAAATCAGATGTAGATCATTATAATTTATTGAAAGGTTGGGATGCTAATCCTAATCCTAATATTAATATTAATTTTATAGATAGCCACGATAAGGTTTGTAGAGCAAGAGATGATATATTAACGGAAGAGTTAAAACTATTAATAAAAGAAAAATTAAAGAAAGCAAAAATAATTCTTTTAGTAGTAACTAAGAATACGGTTAATCAAAGTGAGATTTTAAAATATGAATTGAGCGAAGCTATTGATAAATTAAAACTTCCCCTTATCGTAGCATATACAGATATTCAGACAATAAAATCAGCCAATGAAAAAATGAGGAAAGATTTACCACTTGTTATTCAAGAAAGAATAAAAAAAAGTGAAGTGAAAATTATGTTTATTCCTTTCAAATTAGATGCAATAAGATGTGCTATGAAAATATTTAGTATAGATAAAGTCAAAGATATAAATAATGGCGTTTATGTATATAAAAATATAGAAACTTGGGATTAAAAAACAAAAAAAATAAATAATAAAAAACAATAACACTTAAGAAACTTTATTTCTTAAGTGTTATTGTTTTTTGAAATAAATTGTTATATAAAATTTGACATCGATATCTTTCTAAGGCATACTACAATAAGCGTAAATAATGCTAGAGTATTAAATAAGAAAACATAATTAAGGAGGAAATTAAATGAAAAAATATTTACTATTATGTGGAATTTTATTAAGTTTAGGGGTAACTTCTTATGGGAAAGAAATGGTAACAGCGCCAGCAGTAGAAAAAGAGCCAGAGGTTATGGCAGTAGTAGAGGAATTAGAACCACATATGGATGAAGTAGCTATGGTTGAAAATAAATGGGTTATGGAATTTAGAGGTGGGGTAGATGTAGCTTCAGAGTATAAAGATATTGATTTAGGAGATGGATATTCTTATAGTGGAGATACTAAAAAAGTAGGTTATGAAGTAGGGCTTGAAATATCTAGAAATATAAATCCAGCTTGGAATTTAGGAATGGGAGTTATGTATCAAGGACATGCAGATAGAAAACATGATAGACTTGGAGTAGGTCTTAGAGATGCGAGAGGTGGAGAATTTGATTCAATACCACTTTATGTAACAACTAGATATGTTCTTATGGAAACGTCTAATGAGATAAAATTATATGGAAAAGCAAATTTAGGTTATTCTTTTAATATAAATGAGAAAAATTTTGTAACTCAGGAAGATGGAGGAAATGAAGTTTCATGGGATACTAAAATAAAAAATGGACTATACTGGGGTGCAGGATTAGGTCTAGAGTATAAAGATTGGACAATGGATGTAATGTATCAAGTAAATACTGGAAAAGCAACAACAAATTCAGATGGTGAAGAAAGTCAAAAAGAAAAAGTTGATTATTCAAGAGTCAGTGTAGGTTTGGGTTATAGATTTAATTACTAAAAAAAATTGAATTATGAATTGGAAAAAAATAAAAAGAGAAAAAATTAGTAAAACTAAATTTTCTCTTTTTATTTTTATATATTTAAAGAATTAAAAATTAAAATATAGGATTCTAATGCATATTCCAAAGCTTTTTCATCAAAATTAAAACCACAATTATGAAGAGATTTATCAAAGTTTTTTTCTTTATTTAAAGTACCAACAAAATAAAAAACACCAGGAATTTTTTCTTGGTAAAAAGAAAAATCTTCTGCTAACATTTCTGCTTCCACTTCAACTAGTTGGATAGAGTCAGAAGTTTTTATGGCTTCTTTAAAAATATTATAATATTTTTTATCATTTATAACTGGAGGGTAACCTTCTGCTATATCTATATTAATTTTACAATTCCAAGAAAGCTCTAAACCGTGGGCTATATCTTTAATTCTTTTTATAATAAAAGAAAAACTTTCTTGTGAAAAAGAACGAATAGTCCCTTCTAACCTTGTTTTTTCAGCAACTATATTTCTTACAGTACCACCAATAATTTTATTAAAAGATATTAAAGATGGGTCAAAAGGGGAAAGATTTTTAGCTACGATATTATTCATATTTTGTAAAAACAATAGAGCTATTTGAATAGAATCTACAGTTTTATGTGGTTGACCAGAATGTCCACTTTTCCCTAGAATATCTATATTTATTTCAGCTGCTTTTGCCATTAATCCACCTATTTTAGATCCAATAGTTCCTTGGGGTAGGGTTGGAAAAAGATGGAATCCAAATATGGATTTTATTTTATATTTTTCAAAAATACCTGTTTCCACAATATTTTTAGCTCCACCTGGTCCTTCTTCAGCTGGTTGGAAAATTAATAGAATATTACAATTGAATTTACTTTTATCAATTGTTTTAAGATAACTAGCAAATCCCAAGAGAGTAGACATATGACCATCATGACCACAAGCGTGCATTTTACCAAGATGTTTTGATGAAAAACTATGAGAATTTTCTTCTATGGGCAAAGCATCCATATCACTTCTAAATGCATAAGAGTTATCTTTATTATTATTAATATATACATATACTCCTGTTTCACATATCTTAAAAGGGGTATAGCCCATTTTTTTTAGTTCAGTTATGAGATATTCTTGAGTTTTGAATTCCTGAAATCCTAATTCAGGTATTTGATGTAAATCTCTTCTATAAATAGTAAGGTTATTAATTATATTTTTTGAAATATTCATAAATCACTCCTAGATAATATTTGTTTTTATTATAACTTATATTTTTTTAAAATAAAAGAAAAATCAATAAATCGATAATTTTAAAATAACTATAAAATATTTTATTGTTTTTAAAAAGTGTTTAATGTTTATTTAAAGTTTGTTAAGAATAAATAATTGACATATTAAAAAACTTTTGATATGATTATTTATATAAAGTTGTTATCATTATAAAATAAAATTAATTACATTTTTGTTGAAGATATCTTAAGGAGGGAATTTTATGTCGTTTAAAACTACAGAAGAACATGAAGTACTACGTTTAAGAATTAGGGAATTTGCAGAAAATGAGATTAAGCCAATTGCTTTTATGTTAGATCAAAATAGTGAGTATCCAGCTGAAATTATAAAAAAATTAGCTGATATGAATTTAATGGGAATACCATATCCGAAAGAATATGGTGGAGCAGGTTTAGATATACTTAGTTATGCTATTGCAGTGGAGGAATTATCTAGAGTAGATGGAGGGTGTGGAGTAATTTTATCTGCCCATGTATCTTTAGGCTCTTATCCAATTTTTGCATATGGAACAGAAGAACAGAAAAAAAAGTATTTAATACCCTTAGCAAAAGGTGAAAAATTAGGAGCTTTTGGTCTAACAGAACCCAATGCAGGTAGTGATGCAGGAGGGACAGAAACCACTGCAGTTTTAGAAGGAGACCATTATATTTTAAATGGAGAAAAAATATTTATTACTAATGCAGATAAAGCAGATACTTATATTGTATTTGCAGTTACAACTCCAGATATTGGAGTTCGTGGAATAAGTGCATTTATTGTTGAAAAAGGTTGGGAAGGATTCGATTTTGGTGACCACTATGATAAATTAGGAATAAGATCTTCGCCTACAGCTCAATTATTATTTAATGATGTAAAAGTTCCTAAAGAAAATTTATTAGGGAAAGAAGGGGAAGGATTTAAAATTGCCATGGGAACTTTAGATGGTGGTCGTATTGGAATAGCATCACAGGCATTGGGAATCGCTCAAGGTGCATATGAAAATGCTTTGGCTTATTCCAAAGAGAGAGAACAATTTGGGAAGCCTATATGTCAACAACAAATAATTTCTTTTAAATTGGCTGATATGGCAACAAAATTAAGAGCAGCTAGATTTTTAGTTTATAGTTCTGCAGAATTAAAAGAGAATCATGAACCTTATGGTATGGAATCTGCCATGGCAAAACAATATACGTCAGATGTTTGTTTGGAAATAGTTAATGACGCCCTACAAATATTTGGTGGAACAGGATATTTAAAAGGTATGGAGATAGAAAGAGCTTATAGAGATGCTAAAATTTGTACTATTTATGAGGGGACAAATGAGATTCAAAGAGTTGTAATAGCTTCGCATATAATAGGAAAACCACCTAAAGAAACAGGAGCCATAAAATCTTCAAAAGGACCAATAGTTGGAATTAGAAAAAGAATTATCTTTAAAGATGGGACATCAGAAGAAAAAGTAAATAACCTTGTAGATGCATTAAAAAAAGATTCATATGATTTTACAGTGGGGATAGAGTTAGATACACCAATAAATAAAGCGGAAAGAGTAGTTAGTGCAGGAAAAGGAATAGGGAAAAAAGAAAATATGGAACTTATAAAAGAACTAGCTATTCAATCTGGGTCAGCCATAGGTTGTTCCCGTCCTGTTGCAGAAACTTTGAAATATTTAACACTTGATCGTTATGTAGGGATGTCAGGCCAAAAATTTAATGGAAATTTATATATATCTTGTGGAATTTCAGGTGCAGGTCAACATTTGAAAGGGATTAAAGATGCAACTACAATTGTAGCTATAAATAATAACCCCAAAGCACCTATTTTTAAAAATTCTGATTATGGAATTGTAGGAGATATAGAGGAAGTTTTACCTTTATTATCCAAAGCATTAGATAATGGTGAACCCAAAAAAGAAGCACCACCAATGAAAAAAATGAAAAGAATTATACCTAAAAAAGTTGCTCCAAGTTGGAAAAATTTTGTTTGTGGAGGTTGTGGCTACGAGTATGATGCAGGTATTGGAGATATTGATAACGATATAAAACCAGGAACACTTTTTGAAAAACTTCCTGAAGAATGGATATGTCCAGAATGTGGCGAAGAAAAAGATATGTTTATAGAGGTATAGGTTAAAAATAAATAGGAGGAAAATCTATGCATTGTTTTAGAAAGGTTACAGATGATTTGTATTGGGTAGGAGCTAATGATCACCGTTTAGCTCTATTTGAAAATATACATCCAATTTCTCGTGGAGTTTCATATAATTCATATTTACTTTTAGATAAAAAAACAGTATTATTTGATACTGTTGATTGGTCAGTTTGTCGTCAATTTTTGGAAAATGTTCAAGGAGTTTTAAATGGTAGAACATTGGATTATTTAGTAATAAATCATATGGAACCAGACCATGGTGCTTCTATTGAAGAAATTTTAATCCGTTATCCCAAAGTAAAAATAATAAGTACGGAAAAATCTTTCCTTATTATGCATCAGTTTGGATTTAAAATAGATGATAATATAGAACAAGTTGTAGAAGGAGATACCAAGTCCTTTGGAAAGCACGTAGTAACTTTTGTAGCTGCACCTATGGTACATTGGCCAGAAGCAATGGTAACATTTGATACAACAAATGGAGTTTTATTTGCAGCAGATGCTTTTGGTTCTTTTGGGGCATTGGATGGAAAACTTTTCAATGATGAGGTTGATTTTAAAAGAGATTGGATAGATGAAGCTAGAAGATATTATACAAATATTGTTGGGAAATATGGACCACATGTTCAGCTATTATTAAAAAAAGCAAGTACAATAGATATCAAAATGATTTGTCCACTACATGGTCCTGTTTGGAGATCGGACTTAGGGTATTTTTTAGATAAGTATGATAGACAATTGTAAAAGTCATGTTTTTTAAGATTAAAAAATTCAAATTTTTAAAT
>CAMTIW010000054.1 GCA_947072665.1 uncultured Fusobacteriaceae bacterium
CCACTAATATTTCTTAATGATTTTGCTTTATACAACCATTTTAAATCTCTTTTTACAATAAGTTTTTCTTCTTTAGTTAAATTTATTTTTTCTAACATCTTATTTATTTTTAATAAATCAATATTTTTATTTTCTATAGATTGTTCTTTATTTTCTATATCTAATAATTCATAAAAATGTCGTAACTCATTTATTTTTAATCTTAATTTAGAAAAATCATCTGTTATTTTGTCTTCATATTTTTTTATATTTTTTATTATTTCTACAAAGGATAAAATTTTTCTATCCTTTGATATACTACTCATAATACTACCTTCTCTTTTATCTCTATAATAATATAAAGGTTCTTCTATATATTTTACTTTTTTAGCTAATAAAAGCGTTCTTAAAGTAAAATCATTATCCTCATGTATTATGTTTTCTATAAATTTTATATTATTTTCATGAATAAATTCTCTTTTATATAATTTATTCCAAACTACAGTAAGTTCTGGAATATAATATTTAGACCCCGTTTTAATATTTAAATTATTTTTAAAATACTCATATTTTTTTCTAAAATTTTCTCTATTAAATTGATTATCTACAAAAGAAATAAAATCACAAAAGATTATATCTAAATTATTTGAAGAATCATACATTTTTTCTAGCATCTCTTTATCTATATAATCATCACTATCAACAAAAGATATATATTCTCCTTTGGCTATTTCTAGCCCTCTATTTCTTGCACCAGATAGTCCTTTATTTTCTTGATTGATTAAAATTATTCTTTCATAATTTAAGTATTTTTCTATTTTTTTTATAGAATTATCCTTTGTTCCATCATTTATTAAAATTATTTCAATTTCTTTCAAAGTTTGATTCAATAATGAAATCAAACACTCTTCTATCCAATTTTCTACATTATAAACAGGAACGATTATACTAACTTTAATTTTACTTATCACAAGAACTCTCTCTCCTATTATAGTTTTAAAATATTTTTATAATCTCAATTTTAACTTCATCCTTATCTAATGATTCACTATAACCATATTTACAGGTTGTATTCTTATAACTAAGAGCTTTTTTTCTTTCTAACGTATAAATTTCTTCATTTAAACTAGCTTTCTTACTAGCATCAACTGGGTGCCAAAGATGAAGAGAAATCTCATTATCTTTCATCTCTCGCCCTGTTATTTTAGCTGCATATAGTCTATTTCCAAAATCATCATCTTCATATCCCCATCCTATAAACTCTTCATTGTAACCATTTATTTTTATATAATTTTCTTTAAATAATGCATATGACATTCCAACTAATTTAACTCCTCTTTTATTTAATTTTAAATTATATATCCATCTTCTATTCCTATCTTTTTTTAATATTTTTAATTCACTTAATTTTAAATCATTATTTATAGTTTTTAAAATATTTTCATATTTAAAAATTTTATTTAATGTTTCTAGAATCTTATTTCGTTCATCTTCTGTTGTATGCTGAGGTCTAAAATTTAAAAATTCATTTTTTTTCAATCTTTTTTTTATAGTTTCTAAATGATCATTTGGAAAAATTAAATCTTGATCACAAAATACTAAAATATCCCCTTCTGCATTTCTAACAGCATTATTTAACGCTCTTGTCTTTCTAAAACCTTTGTCCTCTTGATAAATATATTTTATTTTAAAAGATGCTTTTTCTATCAAATCTCCTATATAATCCATTACTTTTTCTGTTGAACCATCATCACTTATAATTAATTCATAAGGTTGAACAGTCTGATTAAGAAGACATATAAAGCTACCTCTAAGGTGTTCAAGTCTATTGTAGATTGGAATTATTACACTTATTTTTTTCACTTGTCCTCCATTATTTTATTTCTCATCTATTAAAGCTCTTAAATACTCCCCATAATGTGTTTTTATCAAAGGTTTTGCTAACTCTAAAACATTTTCAGCTCTTATCCAATTATTCAAATAAGATATCTCTTCTAGACATGCAACCATTACTCCTTGTCTACTTTGAATTGTTTTCACAAAATTAGCAGCTTCTAAAAGCCCATCATGAGTTCCTGTATCCAACCATGCCATTCCTCTTCCAAGTGATATAACCTCTAATTTTCCTTCTTTTAAATACATTTCATTTAATGTAGTTATTTCTAATTCACCTCTTAATGATGGTTTTACTTTTTTAGATTTTTCTACAACTGTTTTATCATAAAAATAAAGTCCAGGTATCGCATAATTAGATTTTGGATTTTCTGGTTTTTCTTCCAATGAAATTGCTTTTCCTGATAAATCAAATTCAACTACTCCAAAAGAACAAGGGTTTTTTACATAATATCCAAAAATTGTTGCTCCTTTTATTTGTTTTGTTGCTTTTCTCAATAAAGTTGTTAATCCATTTCCATGAAATATATTATCTCCCAATACCAAAGCACAAGGTTCATTTTTTATAAATCCAATTTTATCAGCTATAATAAAAGCCTGAACTAGTCCTTCAGGATTTTCTTGTATTGCATAAGTAAATCTTACTCCTAAATCTTTTCCATCACCTAATAATTTTTTAAATATTGGTAAATCTTCAGGAGTTGAAATTATCAATATTTCTTTAATTTCTGCTAACATTAAAACTGAAATCGGATAATATATCATTGGTTTATCATAAATTGGTATTATCTGCTTTGAAATTGCCTTTGTTACTGGATACAATCTAGTTCCTGATCCTCCTGCTAAAACTATTCCTTTCATTTTATCGTTTATCTCCTTTGGTAAAATCTTTCCTATATATTTTATAAAATTCAGCTATATTATCTTCACCAATATATTTAAATCCATATTTTTTATATACATATATTGCCTTTTTATTTTCTTTAATAACATCTAAATATATTTCATTTACTCTTAAATCTTTAAAAGCAAAATCTAAAGCTAAATCTATAACTTTATATACAGAATTATCTGGTCTATTTTTATCTAATATAAAGCTTCCAAATGTTGCTTTTTCATTTAAAATATTATATATTCTAACTGTTCCATAATTTTCATTGGTTTCTTTATTTTCAATAATAAAATAAAATTCTTTTTTATAAGCTTCTCTTTCTTTATATTCTTCAATCCATCTAATTTGTTGATTTATCTCAATATCTGTTTTTGATATATACTTATTTAACAATTCATTTTGCCTTAGTTTTAATATAAATTCTGCATCTTTTTTTTCTACATATCTTAATCCTATTAAACTAGATTTCATTTTTTAAACTCCATTCTTGATATATTTCATCTCAAATTTATTTAGTTATATCCATTAATTATATCTATTACATAACTTTGTTCCTCATCTGTCATTCCATTGTAAAGCGGTATACTTAAAATTGTTTTTGCATGTTTTTCAGTTATTGGAAAATCTCCTTCTTTGTATCCTAAATATTTATACGCTTCTGATAAATGAGGTGGAATTGGATAATGAATTACTGTTCCTACTCCATTTTTTTCTAGATATTCCTGTAATTTATCTCTTTCATTAGTTTTTATAATAAAAAGATGCCAAACAGAAGTAGCTCCTTTTCTTATTTTGGGCAACTCTATTTTAGAATTTACTATTTCATTTAAATATCTATTAGCTATATAAGTTCTTTGATTTGTTAGTTCTTCTAAATGAGAAAGTTTTATTCTTAATAATCCTGCCTGTAATTCATCAAGTCTCGAATTGTACCCAACTACCTCATTATAGTAACGTTTTTCACTTCCATAATTTCTTAATACTCTAAAATCTCTGTTTTGAAGTTCAGAATTTGTGGTTATTGCTCCCCCATCACCAAAACACCCTAAATTTTTACTTGGATAAAAACTAAAACATCCTATTCCAAACGTTCCTGTTTTTTTACTATTAAAACTAGCTCCATGAGATTGTGCACAATCTTCTACTATATGTAACTTATATTTATCTGCTATTTTTTTTATTTCTTCCATATTAGAAGCTTGTCCATATAAATGAACAACACATATTGCTTTTGTTCTTATTGTTATTGCATCTTCTATTTTATTTACATCTATATTATAAAATTCATCTGGTTCTATAAATATAGGAGTAGCTCTATTCATTGTTATTCCCATCACTGATGCTATATATGTATTCCCTTGAACTAATACTTCATCACCTTCTCCTATTCCTAACTCTCTAAAGGCTAAAACTAACGCATTTAAACCATTATCAACTCCTATTGAATACTTACTTCCTATATACTTTGCAAATTCTATTTCAAAATTTTTAACTTCATCTCCTAATATATACCAACCTTTTCTCATAATTTCTAAGATTTTTTTCTCATATTCATCTTGATGCATTAAAAAAGTTTTATTTAAAATATTGAATGGTATTTTCACACTAACCTCCTAATCTCTTAACTGTTTACTAATTTTTTAAATAGTTCATAGTCTCTAATGTACTCTTCTGAATCATAATTCATACTTGATATTACAAGTAATACAGAATCTTTAGAAAAATCATACATATCTTTCCAAACCATTTTATTTAAATATATTCCTTTATTTGGTTTATCCAAATCTATTATTTCTCTGGTTAATCCATCATCCACCATAATTTTACATTTTCCAACTACATTAATTAATACAAATTCTGAATTCTTATTAGCATGCTCTCCTCTTATTACATCAGATTTAGTTCCATATATATAAAATATTCTTTTTATTTCAAAGGGAATATTTTTTAATGCCTCTAAAACAACCAATTTTCCATCTCTATCTCCCATTTCATTAAACTTTAAAATTTTATATTTTTTCATGATTTGCTCCTCTCATTAAATTTTTTAATTTTTTTAATTTTCTTTTATAATATCTAGGATCTACCAATAAAGTTATTTGTTCCCACAAATCTCTCCTATATTTTTTATTCCCTTTTCTTATATATCTATCATTTTTATAATAATCCAAGTTTTCACAGTAATCAAAAATTTTACTATTCATTTCTTTTTTTAAAAAATTATAATACAATTTTTTTCTAAACTCATACATTTCTATATTTATTTTTTTTTCTTTTTTACTACTACTGATACTCTCACTATGAATTCTATAAAAAACAGTTATAATATTTAAAAAATTCAATTTCACTCCATTTTTTGTCAATTTCAACCACATAGGATAATCCTCTACCATTGGATAAGTTTCATCATAATAACCATATTCGCTATATAGTTCATTTTTTATAAAACTAGTTGGAGCAGAACATACATTTTCCATAGCTAATATTTTAAATTGATTTCTAGCTTTTTTTTCAAAAAATATTTTATCTTCTTTATCTGAAGGTATTTCTAAATAATTTTCTTTTAAAAATTCATTTTTAAATCGTTGTGTTTTTGAAAAAACAATTTTTATTTCTGGATTGCCTTCTACATATCTAAGGTTATTTTCAATACATTTATCTTCTAATATATCATCTCCTGCCAAAACTTTAACCCATTCAGCAGTGGCTAATTTAACACCTTTATTCAAATTTTTTACTAATCCTTCGTTTTTTTTACTTTTTAATATTAAAACTCTATAAAAATAATCTTCAAAATTTTTTTTCCACTCTTCACATAATTTTAAAGTATCGTCATTTGATGAATCATCTGAAATAATCAATTCTATATTTTTATATGTCTGTTTTCTTACACTTTCTAAAGTTTCTATTATAAATTTAGAAGAATTATAAGTAATTATTACTACACTCACTATATTTTTTTTATAAATCAATTTCTCTCCTTTTTAATCCAAACGTTATATTTTTCTTTGTATAGTAGCTAAATTACCTGATATAATAACATTTTCTGGAAATATTCCTTTTACTATAGCTCCTGCAGCAACTATAGAATTAGCTCCTATTATTGTCCCTGGTAATATAAAAGAGTTACTCCCTAACCAAACATTTTCTCCTATATATACTTTTAGCTGTACCCTCATAAGTTCTTCTTTCTTCTGATTTTATCCCGTGTCCATTATGATCCATTAAAGTAACATTCCTACCAATTAAACAATTATTCATTATCGTTATTTTTTTATTAGCACATATAAAAACTCCATTATTCATTGCTACATTTTCATTTATAATTATCTCTGAATTTTTATTTCTAGCTTGAATTTCAATTATACTATTTTTATATCCACCACCTATTTTATGTCCAAAATAACAATCATCTTTTATTTCAATTGTTCCTTCTCCATAAAATTTAACTTCTTGATTAAACTTAACTCTTTCACCTATACTAATCCTCATATCGCTTAAAAAAATATTATATAGACATTTTTTTTAATAGAATAATTATAAATTTTTATCAGATTTTTTATTAATTTTTTTATTAATTTTTTCATTTTTTAATAAATACTCTCCTTTATTTTAAAAAAAATTTATATTTTATCATTATAATTCAACTGGTATTCTTCATCTATTAATTTTTCATTTTCTTTTAAAACGATTTTTTTATTAAATATTTCTTTTCTGTCAATTATTTTATTTAAAAAATCCTCTTTTTTTTCATAAGAAACTAAGAGACTTTCTATTTCATCAGCTAATTTTTTAAAATCACCAACAGGATAAAGAATTCCATATTCCCCATTTCCTAAAATCTCCTTTGGTCCAGTTGGGCAATCCGAAGAAATTACAATTTTATCACAAATCATAGCTTCAATCAAAACTGTCGGAAGCCCTTCATATTTTGAACTATGAACAAAAAAAATAGAATTTTTTATCCAAATATACGGATTTTTAACCTCCCCTATAAAGTTAACTCTGTCATTTAAATTTAAGTTTTCAACCATTTTTTTTATTTCATTTTTATCTGGACCATCTCCTACAATATAAAGTTTCTTATATATATTTTTACTTTTTAAAATATTAAATGCTTTAAATAATGTTTTATAATCTTTCGATAAAGTATCTAATCTTGATACTGCTACTATATACTCTTCTTTTATCATTATTTTTTCAGCAATTGTTAATTGAGAAGTATCTTCCGATAATTTTTTTATTCTCTCAAAATTAAAAGGATTATATATTTTTTTTATTTTTTTTAATAAAAATGGATACATTTTTTCTATATCATTTTTCATTTCATCACAAATTGCCACTACAATATCATATTTATTTAATCTTTCTCCAAATTTTTTAATTTTATTTTTTCTATTACCTAAAAAATTAGCAATAGAAGAATGAATCCAGACTATTTTTTTTCTAATATTTAATTTTTCAATATATTTAATTGCTCCCCAATCATAATCAATAAAAATATCTATTTCACCTATTTCCTTAATATATTTCACAGTATTTTTCAATATTACTCTTTTCTCTAATTCCATATAAATATTATACATTATTTTATAAAAAAAATTTTTTCTATTCTCTCTATAAAACTCAGTCTTTCTCATTAATTTTTCTGGCTTCAAAAAATAAACTTTTATTTCTTCCGGAATATCCTTAAAAAAAATATTTTCTATACCTGAATCATCCTCAATAAATAATATAATTTCATATTTACTTTTATTTATATTTTGTAATACCTCTATTAAAATCCTTTCTATTCCACCCATTCTCAAACTTCCACTTCTTAAAATAATTTTTTTTTTCATAGTATAACTTAAACCTCTCTATATTTTTTCTTAATATTATTTAATAATATTTTGATACTGTATTATCTATATACAAAGACTTATTGTATTCATAGCTTATATTTTTTCTCAATAGTCAATATAAGCTATAATTTAATTTTTTTATCTTTTTTTAATAATCTTCATGAAATATAATTTTCAAACATCTTTTCAAATTCTTGAAATTTAAAAGTATTTATATCTATTTCATCTCCATTATATTTTTTATCTTGGCAAAATAAAATTTTATTATTTTTATCTAATGGTCCCCATACAAGGTGATCTACGCCATATGTTCCACCTTTAGGTGGGTATACACTTATTATCTTCTTCTCTAGTGCAGAAGCTATATGAACTATAGAAGTGTCAGGAGTTATAACCATATCAGCACTTTTTATTATTTTACTACTATCTAATATCGTTTTAATATTTTTAGGTAAAATTACGTCTTCGTTATTGTATTTCTTTAAAAAATTTTTTAATTCCTCATATTTTTCTGGATAATATATGAATATAATTTCACAGTTTTTCATTAAAAGATATTTTATTATTTTATCTAACATAACTTCATTAAAATGTTTATGCTTGCTGGCTCCATAAGGATTTAAAACCACTTTTAATTTTTTATTTTTATTTTTATTTTTTTTATCCGATTCAATTTCATCTAAATAAATATCATATTTTTTTTGATATTTATTTATTCCAATTTTTTTAAGATATGCTCCATATCTTAAAACTATATGCTCATCCCATTTAAAATCTTTTTTAGGTTCTAAAGAAATATCAAAAAGATTCCAATCTTTTTTATTTAGTCCTATGTTAATTTTAGCATGACATAAATTTATTAATTTCATATCCTTAACCCTTAGCATCTCAGAAAAATCAACTAATATATCATATTTTTCATTAGATATTTTTTCTCCTAACTCTCTTTCCTTTCCTTTTTCATACTTATATATAATGTCTACATAGGGATTATTTTTTATTATATCAAGAGCTGCTCCCCTTGCTATAACTCCAACTTTTATATGGGGATAATTCTTCTTAACTTCACGAAATAGAAGTGTACTCACAACCATATCTCCTATTTTTCCATCATATCTTGAAAATAATATAGAATTTATTTTTGTCATATCTATATTTTTAATTTTTTCTTTTTCTTTTCTATCCCAAATCCATTTCCCAATAGCTAATCTTTTGGGGCGCATGTAATCTTGAAATTTTCTATTTAATTTCCTAAACATAATATCTCCTCAAAATTATTATATAAACTTTATTATTTTATAAATTTTTATTTCCAATGAGTATACTACCTTTCATATGAAAGATTTAAATCACTGTATTATTCATCCAATTAAAATTTTATATAATTATAATATTTAAAATATAATTTTTTATTTCTCTAAATATCAGAAAAAAATATTTATCAGGTATTTTTATTTTTTAATTTATATCTATATTTTCTAGTTTTTAATTTTAAAATAGTTAGTATTCTTAATAAAACCACCTTAAAACTTCTCCCCTCTTCTTTTACTCCTTTCCATGGAGTTTTATTTAAATATTTCCAATATTCTTTCTTATAAGGTGAATAATCTGAACAATCCCAGGGTTTTTTATCGCCAGTATAATGAATAATTTTAATTTCTTCCTTTGAAAGTTTATACTCTTCATAATTGCCATGTGTATAATTCCAACATACCTCGCCTCTCATAAAATTATTTTCAAAAATTATATTAAGTGCATCTTGTTCGTTTAGAAGTAATTTTAACTTAGTATTATTACAAAAATAAGAAGTTTTTTCAAATAGTTTATTCTCTCTAAGTTTTTCTAAATTCATGACCATTACTCCAGCATTAAAATAAATTTTATTCTCATTTAAATTTAATCTTTCCTTACTTGATTTTTGATCTTTTAATCCATCAGGAATTGCTAAAATAGAATATTCATTTAAATTTAAATTATACAATTCTTCCAATTTATTTTTTACAATTATATCACAATCTAAATATATTGCTTTTTTTTCATTTTTTAAAAATTCTGGAATATATAATCTAGCAAATACAATTGTATCCAAATATGTCCCTTTTCCAACTTCAAATTTTTCTAATAAATTTTCTGATATTTTTATATATTGAACTTCACAATTTTTCTCTTTTATAATAGATGTTATTATTTCTTTATTTTTATTAGATAAATTTTTATGTATTATATATACTTTCCATTTTTCTTTTGTATTTAATAGTACAGATATTAAAGTAGCTCCTAAATGTCTTGCATAATCGTTTTTATCATTTATCACAAAAACTAAATTTAACACTTTCCTTCAACTCCATTTTTTGTTTTTTTTATTAATAGAAACTCTTTATTTCCAAGTAATATTCCCATAGCTATAAACATTATTCCAGTTAAATCATAATATTTTATTGGGGTTTCAAATAAAGCAAAAATTTGAATAGATAAAACAATAAAAAATGAAATATTATAATCTTCTTTTCTATTTTTATAACTTAAATACAATAAAGTAATTATCAAAAAACCATAGCTTAAACATCCTATTATTCCCATTGTTGCTAACAAATAAAAATAACTACTATGAGAATGTCCATGTCTTATACGAGGAAGATATTTATATTCTTCTGGAATCTCTTCTTTCATGAAACTGTTTTCATTAAATCCTATACCTTTTATTGGTGAACTTTTAAACATTCTTATAGAATTTTTCCAAAGCTCAATTCTTCCTAAATTACTATTATCATTTTTTAAATTTCCTACACTTTCTAACCTTTTTACATATTTATTATTTGATAATATATCTTTAGCTGGAAATGATAACAAAATTATTATACCTAAAATAAAAATACTTTTATTCTTATATTTAAATATTAATGCAAGCCCTAAACATAAAATAAGTGCAACCCAATTAGCCCTATTTTGTGTCCATATTATTGATATTAGTGATAAGAATGATAAAATACTTAAACCAAGTACTTCTATTTTTTTATTTTCTCTATATATTAATAAACATACTAGAATTATAATACCTATCATTATAATTGGAGCAAATCTCCATACATTATCATATCCACTTATTCTATATCCATTATATAATCCAGTTATATATCCCCATTTTTCTAAAAATGAAATTATTAATTTACTCATAAATCCTAAAATAGCTATTTCTGTAAATATTTTTTTTTCATTATTACCAATTTTAAATTGTGAAAAATATATCGGAATTAGCATAAATGTAGTTGTATCAAAAAAACTATCCCTAATACCTCTTAAATCACTTATTCCTATTCCACTTATCAAAATAGTTATTAAAAAGAATATTATAGGATATTCTAAAATATTCTTTTCATATTTTTTATTTCTATAAATCTTATAAAGACTAAGTGGTAAAATACAATAGTTTAATATTCGTGCTGAATATTTAGCAGAATGAACAATTGTTATTAAAAAAATACTTATAGCTATTATAAATAAAATATCAATATTCTCTCTCTTTTCCTTTAAAAACATTGTAATTACATCTTTAATTATAAAAATTCCTATTCCCAAATAAATTAATCCTATAAATATCTTTTGAAAAATTATTATATTATTCAATTTTTTTCTCCTGCTCTCTTTAATTTTATATTTATCTCTTGTTCAATAAGCTCTTCATATTGCTTTATAATTGTTATCTTATTAAACTCTTCTCTTCGCTTTATTAATTTTATTAATAATGCATTCATTTTTTCTTTATCTTTTAATATTTTTATTAATTCATCTGCTAGTTTTTTATAATCACCAACAGGATAAAGAATTCCACATTTTCCATTATCTAAAATTTCTCTAGGTCCTGTAGGACAATCAGATGAAACTACTATTTTATTACAAATCATAGCTTCTATTAAAACTGTTGGAAGTCCTTCATACTTTGAACTATGAACAAAAAGAATAGAATTTTTAATCCAAACATATGGATTTTTTGTTAGCCCTATAAATTCAACTTTTTCTTCTAATTCTAATTCTTTCACCATTTTTTTTATATCATTTTCATTAGGTCCATTTCCAACTATATAAAGTTTTTTATTAATTTTATTATCTTTTAATATTTTAAAAGCTTTCAATAAGGTAAGATAATCTTTTTGAACTGTATCAAGTCTTGAAATAGCAACTATATATTCTTCCTTTATCATTTGTTTTTCATAAGTAGTTAATTGACTTTTATCTTCTGATAATTTTTTTATTCGTTCAAAATTGAAAGGGTTATATATTTTTTCAACTTTACCTTTTAAATTGGGATAAATATTTTCTAATTCATTCTTCATCTCATTACATATCGCTATTATTTTATCATATTTTTCTAAGTTTTTTCCAAATCTCTTTATTTTAGAGGCTTTCTTTAAAAGATTAGGAATAGAGTTATGGATCCAAACAATAGTTTTTTTCAATTTTAATTTTTCAATATATTTTACTGCTCCCCAGTCATAATCAATAAAAAGATCCACTTCTCCTATTTCTTTAATATATTTTTTAGTATTTTTTAATATTATTTTTTTTTCTAGTTCCATATAAATATTATACATTATTCTATAAAAGAAATTTTCTCTGTTGTTTCTATAAAATTCAGTCTTTCTCATTAAATTTTCTGATTTTAAAAAATAAATTTTTATTTCTTTTGGAATATCTTTTAAAAATATATTTTCTTTTCCAGAATCATCTTCAATAAATAATATAATTTTATATTTTTTTATATCAATAGTTTGTAAAACCTCTACTAATACCCTTTCCAACCCTCCCATTCTCAAACTTCCACTTCTTAATATAATTTTTTTTATCATTTTAACTCCCAATTTTTCATTTAGTTTTTTTATTAAAAATTTATCTTAATTCTAAAAACTTTACCTGAAATTTTAATTTATATTTTAAAATCATCCATGCTAAAATTATTTATATCAGACTCTTCTCCCTGTCTATTATTATTTTTACT
>CAMTIW010000055.1 GCA_947072665.1 uncultured Fusobacteriaceae bacterium
ATATTCTAAAGAAAAATTATAGAATTGCAACATTAAAGGGAGATATTGATTTAGAAACTAATACAATGGATTTGGAGATAAATGAAAAAAATATTATTTTAAAAAAATTAGATATCTCTGAAGTATTAGAAGGCAATATTCAGTTAAAGGCTAAAATAACAGGTAAAATTATAGATCCCATATATTCAATAAATTTAATTTCTCCAAATTTAGAAATTCAAGGTATAAAATTTGAAGATATGTCCACTAAAATAATAGGAAATAAAGAAAAAATAATTTTAGATAAATTTAAGATAAATTATTTAGAAAATACATTTTCTTCCTCTGGAAACATTGATTTAAAAAATGAAAAATATAACTTACAATTAAAATCTCCTAAAATAAAATTAAATTTTTTAGATTTAATTTTAGAAAAATATGGAATAAATAGGATAGAAGGAGAGGCTGAATTTAATTTATCTCTAAGTGATACTGGGAATAATGGTCTATTTAAAGGAGATAAAATATCTTTTAATTCAGAAAAATATGGAGTTAAAGGAGAAAAAATTAATTTTAATTTTTCTTTAAAAGGTAATAATTTTAATATTGATAAATTTCAAGGAATGATAAACAATGGTAATACAGAGATAAAAGGTGATGTGATAATTCCAACAATTTTAGAAATAAAAAAAGAACCATTTTTTTATAAAAAATTAAAATATAACTTTAATATAATAGCAAAAAATATTAATTATAAGTTTAAAGATTATATGTCATTTACTATAAATACTGATTTAAAATTAAATTCAAATAAAATTATTGGGAAAGTAGAAATAGAGAAGGGGGAGATTGAAAAAATACCAGGAGTGGCTGATGGATTTGATTTTTTAGGTATTGTAAAGAAATTTATTTTGGATAAATTTTCTAGGAATAGAGATACAATGAAAAATTTAACTTTAGAATCAGAAGAAAATAAAAATTTATTGACAAAAGATTTAGAAATAAATATTGATTTTAAAATAATAGAGGGAATAAAATTAGATATTAGTAGTGTTGTTAATATAGTTGAAGATATAGAGGGAAATATTTTAGGACAGGGAAAACTTAGTGGAAAAGATGAAAAAATTAATTTCATAGGTGAGTTTGAAATAAATAATGGAAAATTTGTACTAAATGGAAATGATTTTAAGGTTACAAATGCATTATTATTATTTAATAAAAATAATGAATATTTTCCAGATTTAAATCCCACATTAATATTTGATTCTTTTACAAGGACGGTAAGTGAAAATATAGAGATGTCTTTAAATGGACAAATAAAAACTCTTAATTTTAGAATTAGGACAAATGGAGAAAGTTCATCTGGAAATTTATCTTCACTTTTATATAATGATGATGGACAGAAAACAAATGCTTCTACTTTAATTTTAAAAAATTTAATAGACTCACAGATATCTAATACTTTTTTAGGTCCTGTTTCAAAAAAAATAAAAAAAATGTTTGGATTATCTAAACTAAAAATAAGTTCAGAGTTTAATCCTTTGTCTGATGAAGCAGTTAATGCAAATAGAGAATCAGGAAAATCAGATGTAAACTTTACATTTGGTGCAAAAATTCAAGCAGAAGATTCTTTATATAAAGAAAAATTATTTTGGATAGCTGATGCTAAAATTAGTAGTAGTGGTGGTAGAGAGAGTGAAACAGATAATGGTAATAACTCAACAGATAAATATAGATTAGGTTTAGAATATAGATTTAAAGATGGAAAATCAATAGGAATAGGAGGTGAGAGTGTTATAAATCAAGAAACTGGTGTTCAAAATAGAAAAATAAGTAATGATAAATCTATTAATTATTATATTGACTTTAAGATAGAGAAAAAGTATGATAGTATAACAGAAATATTTAAAAATTTGTTTTAAATATAATTTTAAGTAAAATGGAGGATAATAAATGAGAAGGTACCTAATGATTCTAATGGGAATGCTCACTGTATTTGTGTCATATGCTGAAACTACTAAAGTTGAGACAGATAATTATGTAGTTAACAGTGTAGAGATTTCTAATAATAAAGAGATTCCTAAAGAGTTAATCCTATCCCAAATGGATTTGAAAGAAGGAGACAAATTTTCAACAGAAAAACTGGTTAAAGATTATAATAAGTTAAAAAAATTAAATTATGTGGAAGAATTATCTATATTTCCAAAGCCTTACGATGGAGGAATAAAATTAGTTGTACAAGTAAAAGAAAAATCTGATGCTAAAGATTTACTTGAAAAAAAAGGTATAATTCCTAATAGTGAAAGAGATAGAGTGGATACAACTTTAGTTGTGACTGATTTACAAATTCATGGTCTTAAGCATTTGAATAAAACTATGTTAAAAGATAAATTAGATATTAAGACAGGTGGATATTTTTCAGAAAAAAAAGTTTCAGACGGAAAAAGAATTCTAATAGAAACAGGAAACTTTAGTAGTGTAGATTCTGAAATTATAAAATCAGATAAAGGAATAGAAATAGTTTATACTGTTATAGAAAATCCAATTTTAAATGGAATAAATATAATTGGAAATACAATGTTTAGTACAGAAGATATATTAAAAACAATGAAAACAAAATCAGGGGAAGTTTTCAGTGTAAGAACAATAAGAGAAGATAGAGAAAGAATTCTAAATAAATATTATGATTCTGGATATATTTTAGCAGAGATAACAGATATAGATATTAATAATAATCTAGAATTGGAATTTACGGTAAGTGAAGGTATTATTAGAAATGTAAAATATAAAAAAATGATAACAAAACAAAAAGGGGAAAGAAGAAAACCCACAGATGATATTTTAAAAACTAAAGAATTTGTTATTGAAAGAGAAGTAGAAATGGTTCCAGATACAGTTTTCAATGTTAAAAATTATGATGAAACTAGTAAAAATTTAATGAGAACAGGACATTTTAAAAATATAAAATATAATGCTAATACAATTCCTGGAGATCCTGATGGAAGAAGTTTAGTTTTACTCATGGATGAAGAAAGAACAGCATCATTACAAGGTGCTATTTCTTATGGTTCAGAAGTAGGATTACTTGGAATGTTATCTCTTAGAGATACCAACTGGGCTGGAAGAGGTCAAAATTTAGGTGTAACTTTTGAAAAATCTAATGAATCATATTCAAGTTTTTCTTTAGATTTTTATGATCCATGGATAAAAGGAACTGATAGATTGTCATGGGGTTGGAGTTTATATAAAACAACTTCTGAAGTCGACGATAGTAATATGTTTAATGAGATAGATACTTATGGTGGAAAAGTTAATTTAGGTAAAGGACTTTCAAAAGATGTGAGAATATCTTTAGGAACTAAATTAGAGCAAGTAAGAGAGACCCCAAGAAGTGGAGCTTTAAATAAAAATGGAGTACTTTATCAAGATGATAAATATATGCTTTGGAGTATTTTCCCTTCAATAACTTATGATACTAGAAATAATCCTATGAATGCTACTTCAGGAGAATTTGCAAAGCTACAACTTGAAGGAGGTTATGCAACTGGAAATAACGCTGATTATTTCGGGAATATAACTTTAGAATTAAGAAAATACCATAGAGGTTTTTTCAAAAAAAATACTATGGCATATAGAGCAGTAGCAGGAGTAATGACAATGTCAACGAAAGAATCACAAAGATTTTGGGTTGGTGGAAACTCTTTAAGAGGTTATGACGGAGGATTCTTCCAAGGAACTCAAAAATTAGTTTTAACAGTGGAGAACAGAACTCAAATTAATGACATATTAGGATTTGTTGTATTTGCTGATGCTGGAAGAGCATGGGATCAACAACCACAAGATACAGGATATTCTAATTTAAATAGAGATAGAAAATTTCCTGATCAAATAGCTACATCCGCAGGAGTAGGACTGAGAATAAATACTCCAATGGGTCCTTTGAGATTTGATTTTGGATGGCCAGTAGGAACTAAAATAAAAGGAACAGATGGAATGCAGTTTTATTTTAATATGGGACAGTCATTTTAATTTTAAACTTATTTACTAAAAATAGAGTCAAAATAAATAGGTATAAAAATTATTAAAAAATAAAAAATAAAAAATAAAAAATTTGGAGGAAAAATGAAAAAAATAGCTATATTAGCTTTATCAATGGCAATGTCAGTATCTGCTTTAGCAATAAAAGTTGGTTATCTAAATACAGAGGAAGTTTTCCAAAAATATTCACAAACTAAAATATTACAAACCAATTTAAATAAAGAAAAAACAAGATTGGAAACAGAAATAAAGAAAAAAGAAGTAGTACTTCAAAAAATGCAAGTAGAATTACAGTCTAAAGGTGATAAAGTAACTGATTCAGAAAAGAAACAATTTGAAGAAGAGGTGAAAAAATTCCAAAAATTCGTTAAAGATTCTCAAACTAAATTAGGAAAAGAAGAAATGACGAGACTACAAGAAATAGAAGCTACTATTAATAATTCAGTAATAAAAGTAGCTAAAACTGATAAATATGATTATATTTTAGAAGCTGGAGCTGTTAAATTTGGTGGAGAAAATGTAACTTCAAAAGTGTTAACTGAAATGGAAAAAAATATAAAGAAAAACTAAAAAATATTGATTGAGGAGGGGTTTAACAGTGAAATATAAACTGATAGAACTTATAAATCTCCTTGGCAGTGAAACAAAGGGGGATTTAAGCCAAGAAACTATTTCTGGGCTTGCTCCCTTTTTTCAAGCTCAAGAAGACAGTGTTACATTTGCATCAGATGAAAAATTTTTAAAAAAAATAAATGAAACAAAGGCCAAAGTTATAATTGTTCCTACTGGTATTAATTTACCTGAGAATGAAAAAATATATATAAGGGTAAAAGAAAATCCAAGAACATTAATGCCTAAGATTTTAAATTTTTTTAAAAGACCTTTAAAAAAAATGGAAAAAATGATAGAAGAAAACACTAGTATTGGGAATGATTGTGAAATAGCTCCTAATGTCTATTTAGGACATGATACCTTGATTGGAAATAGAGTTAAGATTATGCCAGGGGCAGTTATATGTCAAGGAGTTACTATTGGAGACGACTGTATTATTAATCCAAATGTAACAATAAGAGAATTTTGTACATTGGGAAAAGGTTGCATAATACAACCAGGAGCAGTTATAGGTTCTGATGGTTTTGGATATACCAAAGTAGATGGCATTAATACAAAAATTGAACAAATTGGATCAGTAATATTAGAAGATTTTGTAGAAATTGGTGCTAATACTACTGTGGATAGAGGTACAATTGGAGATACAATAATAAAAAAATATACCAAAATAGATAATTTAGTACAAATAGCACATAATGATATAATTGGTGAAAATTGCTTGATTATATCTCAAGTTGGAATAGCCGGAAGTACAGAAATTGGAGACAATACAACATTGGCAGGACAAGTAGGGGTAGCTGGACATTTGAAAATAGGAAGTAATGTTATTATTGCTGCTAAATCTGGTGTAATGGCTAATATTGAAGATAATAAAATCCTTTCAGGTTTTCCATTGGTGGATCATAGAGAAGATATGAAGATAAAAATAGGGATGAAAAAATTGCCTGAATTATTAAAAAAAATAAAAGAAATTGAAAAAAAATTAAATAATGTGATAAAATAGTTTTATAAATAAAAATTAAACAAATCAAAACGAGGGCATAATGAAAAAAAGAATTTATTTTAATAAATGTGAAGATTTAAGATTTATTTCCCACTTGGATCTTTTAAGATTCTTTGAAAGAGTAATACTTAAAGCAGATGTACCAGTAAAATATAGCCAAGGATTTCATCCAAGACCTAAATTATCTTTTGGTAATCCAGTTTCTTTAGGAACGGAAGCTTTCAATGAAGTTATGGATATGGAAACAGAGATAGATATTTCAAATGAAGACGTTTTTAATAAAATGAATTCTGTAAATGTTTTAGGTTTTAAAGTATTAAAAGTAGAGGATATACTTGATAAATTATCAATAGTAGATAGATTTAAAGTTTCTATTTATGATATAACGGGAACAAAAGAACAATTAGATTCCTTGGAAGTCTTATTAGCTCAAGGAGATATAATAGATAAAAAAGAAAAAAATGGAAAAATAGTTGAGAGAAATCTAAAAGAAAAAATTGAATCTTATTTAAGAAATTCAGAAGAAAATATAACAATGAATCTAATTAATGGTTCACCCAATGTATATTTAGATAAAGTAGGAATAAAATTGGGAGATGTTGTTATAAAAAAAATGGGATATGTGGTTTAATAAATTTTATATATTATTAAAAATAAAAAACAATAGTTGAAAGGGAGAGATTATGTTAGACTTAAGATTTATTCGTGATAACATTGAATTTTTGCAAGATATGTTAAAAAAAAGAGGAAGCAAGATGGAACTCAATGAGTTCGAGCAATTAGATGCAGAGAGAAGAGAAATATTAACAGAGGTTGAAGCTTTAAGAAATAAAAGAAATAAAGTTTCTTCAGAAGTTGCAAGGATGAAAAAATTAGGTGAAGATGCTTCTGAAATAATAAAAGAGATGGGAACAGTGGGAGTTAGAATTAAAGAATTAGACGTAAAACTTTCAGAGATAGATGAAAAATTAACTTATATTCAGATGACTATTCCAAATGTTTTTCATGAATCGACTCCAATAGGAAAAGATGAAGATGATAATGTAGAGGTTAGAAGATGGGGAACACCTAATAAGTTTTCTTTTACTCCTAAAACACATTGGGAAATGGGTGAAAATTTAGAAATATTAGATTTTGAAAGAGGTGCTAAATTAGGAGGATCAAGATTTGTAATATATAGAGGAATGGGAGCAAGGTTAGAGAGAGCTCTTATTAATTTTATGTTGGATACTCATACAATGGAACATGGTTATGTAGAGCATATAACACCATTTTTAGTAAAAAAAGAAATTTGTGAGGGAACTGGACAACTACCTAAATTTGAAGAAGATATGTATAGAACTACTGATGATATGTATTTGATTTCAACTTCAGAAATAACAATGACAAATATTCATAGAGAAGAAATTTTAAATGAAAAGGATTTACCTAAATATTATACTGCCTATTCACCTTGTTTTAGAAGAGAAGCAGGATCATATGGAAGAGATGTAAAAGGGCTTATAAGATTACATCAGTTTAATAAAGTTGAAATGGTTAAACTTGCAACTCCTGAGACATCTTTTGATGAATTAGAGAAAATGGTGATAAATGCAGAAACAATACTGCAAAGATTAGAATTACCATACAGAATAATTAATCTTTGTTCAGGGGATATTGGATTTGGTGCAGCTAAAACTTATGATTTAGAAGTATGGTTACCATCTGAAAATAAATATAGAGAGATTTCTTCTTGTTCTAATTGTACAGATTTTCAAGCTAGAAGAATGGGACTTAAATATAGACCTGATGGAAATGGGAAAAGTGAATTTGTACACACTTTAAATGGATCAGGATTAGCAGTGGGAAGAACTGTTGTAGCTATAATGGAAAATTATCAACAAGAGGATGGATCATTTATGATTCCTAAAGTATTAGTTCCATATATGAGAGGGGTAGAAGTTGTTAAAAAGTAGTATATTAATTCTTTTTTTATTAAGTATATATTTTAATAATGTAAAAATAATTAGTATTATTTTTTTAGTAAATTTTATTATAAATTTACTTTATAATAAAAATATTTTAAAAAATTTAAAAAGTTTGAAAGTTTTTTTATTTTTTTATATGTCTACTTTTATATTTCAATTTATTTTTAATCAAGAGGGTGAGGTTCTTTTTAAAATATTTGGAATATATATTACAAAACAAGGATTAGATGGTTTTTTATTAAGCTTTTTAAGGATTCTTAACTTACTGATGCTTTCTTGGTTAGCAAGTTATAGTAAAATATTTGGAAAAGGATTAGGTAAATATCAAAGGATTATAGAAAATGTAATCTTTTTAATCCCACAGGTGATAACTTTATTTAAAAAAAAGATGAAGTTAAAGTGGTTTTTTAGATATATTTTAAAACAAATAAAGGTTAAAATATAATCCTTAATAAACTTGATATTTAATAAAATATTTGATACACTGAAGCATATAGTAAATTATAGGAGGAAGTTAAATGGGATATAAATATAAAGAATTAGGATTGTCAAATACAAGAGAAATGTTTAAAAAAGCAAATACTGAAGGGTATGCAGTTCCAGCTTTTAACTTTAATAATATGGAGCAAATGTTAGCAATAGTTGAGGCTTGTGCTGAGATGGGTTCACCAGTAATTTTACAATGTTCTACAGGGGCTTTAAAATATATGGGGAAAGAAGTTACTCCTCTTTTAGGAAAAGCTGCTGTTGATGTTGCAAGAGCTATGGGGTCAGATATTCCAGTAGCACTTCATTTAGATCATGGACCAGATTTAGCTGCTGTTAAAACTGTTATAGAGTGTGGATTTTCATCTGTTATGATAGATGGATCTCATCATTCATTTGAAGAAAATATAAAAGTATCTAAAGAAGTTGTTGAGTATGCTCATGCTTTTGATGTTACAGTAGAAGCTGAATTAGGTGTACTTGCAGGAATAGAAGATGATATTAGTGCAGAACATCATCAATTTACACAACCTGATGAAGTTGAAGAATTTGTAACTAGAACAGGAGTAGATTCTTTAGCTATAGCAATTGGAACTTCTCACGGAGCTCATAAATTTAAACCTGGTGAAGATCCTAAATTAAAACTTGATATTCTTGTTGAAGTAGAAAGAAGATTACCAGGGTTTCCTATAGTACTTCACGGATCATCAGAAGTTCCAGGAAAATATATAGATATGCTTAGACAATATGGTGGGGAAATTTCAGATGCAATAGGAATTCCTGCTTCTGAGTTAAGAGGTGGAGCTAAATCTGGTGTTGCTAAAATAAATGTAGATACAGATGGAAGACTTGCATTTACTGCAGGAATAAGAAAAGTATTTGCAACAAATCCAAAAGAATTTGATCCAAGAAAATATCTATCTGTTGGAAAAGAAGAAATGAAATCTTATTATAAAACTAAAATAGTTGATGTATTTGGTTCTGAAGGAGCTTATAAAAAAGGAACAAGATAATTAAATAAAATAAAAAGGTAACTAGAGATAGTTACCTTTTTATTTTTCTATATTTTGACAAAGAAAAAGATATATACTATAATGTAAATATAAGACAATTTGAGAGCATATAAAATAGGAGGAATAAAAATGTTAAATGAAAAAAGATTGATTGAAAATTTTATTGATATGGTAAAAATATCTTCACCATCTTTAAATGAAAGAGAAGTTGCAGATTATTTAAAAAAAATTTTATTGGATATGGGATTAGAAGTTGAAGAAGATAATGCAGGAAAAGATCATAATGGAAATACAGGTAATATAATAGCAGTATTAAAATCTCCTGGGAAAAGAAAAATTTTATTTAGTTCTCATATGGATACAGTTACTCCTTGTAAAAAAATAAATCCAATTATAGAGAATGGAATTATAAAAACAGATGGAACATCTGTTTTAGGAGGAGATGACAAAGCAGGAATAGCAGCAATTATTGAAATGATAAGAATGATACAAGAATCAGGAGATGAGCATCCAGAAATTATAGCTGTTTTTTCAGTTGCAGAAGAAATAGGGTTATTAGGAGCACAAAGTTTTGATTTAGATAAATATAAACCAGATTTAGTTTTTGTTATAGATTCTGGAGGAACACCAGGGACTGCAGTAATTGAAACTCCTTATGCAGCCAAAGGAAAGATAGAAATAATTGGAAAAGCAGCACATGCAGGATTAGCTCCAGAATTAGGGATAAATGCTTTAACAGTTGCAGCACATGCAATTACTAAAATAAGAATGGGAAGAATAGATGAAAAAACAACATCAAATATAGGAATAATTAATGGTGGAACTGCTGTTAATATTGTTATGCCAAATGTTTCTATGATGTATGAAGCTAGAAGTTTTTCTGGAGAGATACTAGATGATTTATTAGCTGAAACATTTATGATATTTCAAGAAACAGCAGAAAAATTTGGAGCAGAATTTAAACATAGTGTAAAAAAAGGTTATAATGGCTATAAATTAGAAGAAAATTCAGAAATATTAAAATGTTTTGAAAAAGCTTGTGGAAATATAGGAATAGAGTGTAAAAAAGTATCTTCTGGTGGTGGGTGTGATGCAAATATATATAGTGGAAGAGGTATTGTATCTATCAATATGGGAATAGGGATGAGTAAAGTTCATACTACAGAAGAGTTTATTAAAATTGAAGATATAATAAATTGTACAAAAATAATATATGAAATTATTAAAGGAATCTAATAGATGTCTATAAAAATAAAGAAAGAAAAAAGAAAAAAAATAGTTATTACACTTTTTTTTAGTTTTATAGCGGTTTTTTTTCTAAGAAATAAAATTTTAGAATTAACTAGTTCTTTGGGGAAATTATTTTATCCGGTACAATCAAAAGTTTATACATTAGAAGAAAAAATATATAAATTATATTATGGAATTTTAAATTATGAAAAAGTTTTAACTATTAATGATGAGTATAAAAAAGAAAATATTTTAATGGAAGCAGAAATATATAGATATAAATTTTATATGGAAGAAAATGAGAGATTAAAAAAATTATTAGGAATGAAGCAAAATAATCCAGAGTTTAAAGTTGCGACTATAACATTTAGACATATTTCAGACTTGTATAAAAAATTTTATATAAATTTGGGAGAAACTGAGAATATAAAAAAAGGTATGATAGCTTTAGTAGGTTCTAATTTAATTGGAAAGATAGAAGAGGTATATCCTAATTACTCAATTGTAGAAATGGTTACAAGTAATGAATTAGTTATTAGTGGTCTTTCTAATAAAGATGTTTTAGGAATTGTAAGAGCAGATAGCGAAGATGAAACTAAACTTAAATTTTTACCCTCAGTTATTCAAAATGATGTAGAGATTGGAGATGAGATATTTACATCTGGAATAAGTGATATTTATCCCAAAGGATTAAGTTTAGGAAAAATTATAAAAAAAGATGAAGAGGAAAGAACTTTTATAATAGAGCCTAATTTGGATTTATTAAAAATATCAGAAGTTTTAATTATGTCAAAAGAGGAGGGATAAAATATGATGGAAAAATTTAAATTATTTTTATTATTTTTATTCCTTCAATTAAATATATTTGGGATGGAAAATAAAATTTCAAATATAAAAAATTTGAAGTTTTATGTGGAAGAAAAGACAAGAATAAATAATAGAGATGTAATAACAGGATATAATATTTTAATAAAATTTCCTAATGTTATAAAAAAAGAGATGATTTTTCCTGAAATGAATAAAGGAGAAGTATACATATATAATGGAAAAAATAAAATAACTTATATACCTTTATTCAATGAAATAATTGAAGAAAAAGTTAATAATGAAGAAAATAAAATTCTAGAATTTTTAAATCTTATTATTGATAAAGATAAAAAAGATAAGGAATTTAAGGAAGATTATTATAAGAATAAAAAAATAACAATATTATTAACAACAGGAGAAAAAATAATAATAAAAAATATGTTAGATGTAAAAGGGTATTTATTACCTGAGGAATTGGAAATATGGAGTGGAGAAAATAAAATATCAACTTTAAAA
Source organism: uncultured Fusobacteriaceae bacterium (assembly GCA_947072665.1). GTDB lineage: Bacteria > Fusobacteriota > Fusobacteriia > Fusobacteriales > Fusobacteriaceae > JAGNZR01. The sequence continues at coordinate 11,652 of CAMTIW010000055.1, forward strand.
ATGAAAAGAATAGAAGTCAATATAAATATACCAGAAGGTGAATTTAAAATAAAAAATGAAAATAATAACTTGTGAAGGTCTAGTGGTTAATCGTTCTAATTTTGGAGAAGCAGACGTATATATAACTATTTGGAGTGATATTTTAGGAAAAATTACATTCCCTGTATTAGGAATACGAAAAACTAAAAAAAGAGAAGCCTTGGCATTAGATTTTTTAGTTTGTTCTAAGTTTACTTTATTAAAAAAAAAAGATAAATATTCTATATCAGATTTTGAAACTATAGATTCATTTGAAGGTATAAAAAAAAATATAGATAAAATTTCAATTTCTTTATATATTCTTTCTATACTTAATGTTTTAATTGGAGAAAAAGATGAAAAAAAAGAAATATATGGACTAACAATGAAAACTTTGAAATATATGGAAAAAGAAGTGTCATATACTAAAATATTATTTTGTTTATCATTTTATATGTTTAAGATAATAAAAAATGAAGGGATATTAGAATCTGATTTGAAAAAATGGGATTTTAAAGATAAAGAAATAGAAGAAAAAAATATAATAAACAAAATTATCAATGGTGAAATTAGAAAATTAATTGAATTAAATTATGAAGATATATTAATAGAG
>CAMTIW010000056.1 GCA_947072665.1 uncultured Fusobacteriaceae bacterium
TTATTTATATAGTATACAACTTAAAATAAAACATTACAAATAAAAAATAGGGATACTTATGGTTATATAAGAAAACAAGAAAATTGAGATAAATAAAACTTAAAAAGACAAAAAAGTCCTATAACATATTTTAAAAATAAAAAAATTGATTTATTAAAAAAATTATGCTAAAATAAATAAAAAATATTCTCCTCTATTTTGTTCTATAAAAATAGAAACAGGTTCATAAATGACCATCCCTGTATAAAAAACTAGGCTTATACCATGTGTAAAAGGGCATAACTATGTCCTTTTTTTTATTTTGAAAATATTATAAGGAGCAACTATGAAAAATATTATTATTGACTGTGACCCGGGAATTGATGATTCTCTTGCTTTAATTTTAGCTTTAAAATCAAAAGAACTAAATATAGTAGGAATAACTATTTGTGCAGGAAATGTCTCTGTAGAAATTGGAGCAATAAATGCACATAGGATATTAAAATTATTAAATAGAGAAGAAATTCCTATTTATATAGGAGATAATTTTCCCATTAAAAGAACTTTAATTACAGCACAAGATACGCATGGAAATGATGGATTAGGAGATGTTTATCCTCCTATAAAATATTGTAGTAAAACAATAAAAATAGGAGCAGCTAATTTCATCATAAAAACATTAAAAGAGAATAACGATATTTCTATAATTGCATTAGGACCATTAACTAATTTAGCAAAAGTCGTTAATTTGGATAAATATATCTTAAAAAAAGCAAAAAGAATTATATCTATTGGTGGAGCTTTTAGAACTTTTTAGAACTAATGGTAATTGTTCACAAGTGGCAGAATTTAATTATTGGGTCGATCCTGATTCTGTTAATATTGTTTTTAATAATATAGATAAAGAAATTGAATTAATACCACTTGATGTAACTAGAAAAATTCTTCTTACACCTAATTATAGAGAATATTTAAAACAAATGAACACAGAAATATCAAATTTTATTTATAAAACAACAGATTTTTATGTAAATTTCCATTGGAAACAAGAAAAGACCTTAGGGTGTGTAATAAACGATCCTTTGGTAATAGCTTATCTTTTAGATGACTCAATTTGTAAAGGTTTTTCTACAAATTTAGAATGTGTAGAAGAAGGGCCAGCAATAGGACAAACACTTATAGATATAGGTAGTTTTTATAAAAGAAAAAATAATGTATTTATAAATACAGAAGTTGATGAAAAAAAATTTTTTGAATTGTTTTTTAACACAATTTTTCCAGAAAAAAAATTAGATACCAAAATAATTTTAGAGGAGTATTAAGATGAATGGAATTTTTTCAATAAATGAAACGCTATGGTTTATCAAATTATTATCCAGTTTTCTAATAGTTCTAGGTTGTTATAAAATTTTTGGAAAGACAGGTCTTTTCATTTGGATTCCTATTGCCATGTTTATTTCTAATGTGGAGGTATCAATATTAGTAAAAATATTTGGACTTCATGCTTCGTTAGGAAATATTTCATATGCTAGTGCATTTTTAGTAACAGATATTCTATCTGAAAAATATGGTGAAGAAGAAGCAAAAAAAGCAGTATGGATTGGTTTTTTCTCAAGTATAGTAGTGACTTTTATGATAAATTTTGCACTTTTATTTACACCAGAAGCTGAAGGGGTGAAAATTTTTGATAATATGAAATCTATTTTTGGATTATTTCCTAGATTTATGATAGCAGGATTAATTGCATATGGAACATCTCAATATATAGATATCTATTTATATAAAATATTAAAAATTAAATTCCCAAATCATCTATGGATAAGAAACAATGGAAGTACCATGATAAGTCAATTAGTAGACAATATTTTATTCACTTTAATGGCATTTACTGGAGTTTTTTCATTTGAAATTATGTTTGAAATATTTTTGAGCACTTATATTTTAAAGTGGATAGTAGCACTTTTAGATACACCATTTCTATATATAGCAACAAAAATGTCTCCTAAAGAAACTATATTTTAAAAATATTAGAAAATTCTTTACTTTTCGCTTGATAAATAGTAATATTATCATAAGTATAATTTCTTCTTAAGGAGGTTAGTATTTTGAAAAAAAAATTAACGATAGGTATATGTGCTCCTGCTTCTCCAGCACATATTTGGTTTGAAGATAAGTATAATTATGGATTAAAAGTTCTAGAATCAATGGGATTTAATATAGTGGAAGGAAGTTTAATAAAATCTAAAAAAATACAAGGGTATAGAACTGCTAATGGTCATGAAAGAGCTTTAGAATTTATGGAATTAATTAATAATCCCCAAATTGATATTATTATGCCTGTTATTGGAGGATTAAATTCATCTAGCTTAATTCCATTTTTAGATTTTAAAGAGATAGAAGATTCTAAAAAAATATTATGTGGATATAGTGATATAACTTCTTTACAGATGAGTATTCTATCACAAACCAATTTTAAATGTATATATGGAGCTGCTGTAATTCCAACATTTGGTGAATTTAAAGATAATGAATTTGCAAAGGAAAGCTTTATGAATTCGTTATGTAGAGAAAATTATGAATTAATTCCACCATCTAAGTGGTCTAATGTTCTTTTAAATGCCTTTACAAATGATTGGAAGGAGTTAGATAGAACTTATATGCTAAATCAAGGTTGGAAAATAATAAATAAAGGTTATGCAGAAGGGATAGTATACGCGGCAAATATAGATACATTAGTTTCACTTTTTGGAAGTAAGTACGTTCCTAATTTTAATAATTGTATCCTTATATTAGAAGAAGAAGATGCTACTATAAATATAGAAGAGAGAAGTTTAAATGCTCTCAAACTATATGGAGTTTTTGATAATTTAAAAGGTCTTATTTTTGGGAAACCTGAAGTTTATAATGATAAAAATTCTAATATAACATATGTAGAACTTATAAAAGAAATAGTTGGGAAAAGGGATTATCCTATTATTTATGATTTTGATTGTGCACATACAATTCCCAGTATTTCTATCCCACAAAAAAGTCAAATGACTTTAGATGCAACTTCTGATAAAGTAAGAATTTTTATAAAAAATAATTTTATTTCAAAGTTATGAAAAAAATCTAGGTAAAAACCATAATTTATGTTATACTACATATGTAGGAAGGAGCAGTCGTGTTCTTTTCTACTTTTTTTTATTGAAAAATATTCTAAATATTCATATAAAAAAAGAGGTTAATTGGAAGTGTAAAATATACTTTTTGATTAACCTCTTTTCATAATACTATTCGATATTTAATAATTCTTTTTGAAGATTTTCATTTATAGGATTTTTCCCCAACCATATTGAAAATAACCCAATTCTAAATTTATTGTTTTTTACTGTTATTATTTTTTTCCCATTTTTGAAAGAAATAATAGATTCTCCTTGGGAAATAAATTGGAATTTATCTCCTTTTTTTATTTCTTCTAAGCTAAAACTATTTTTGAAGTTTTCAATTTCACTTTTTAATAAAACGTAATCTTCTTTTGATAAACTTTTTTGAAAACCTTCCTCTATTGCAGATTGCATCTGCTTACTTCCAATTAAACTAGAAATAATTTCTAAAGTTATAACCATATTTTCTTTATTATTTAATGATGATTCCATATTAGTTATTTTATTTCTTGAAAAAAATGAGATGGAGTAGAGTTTAATAAAAGCTTTTTTTCTTATTCCAGAACCATTGAGAGAATAAATTTCATCATTCAATTTTATATTTTTATTAGAAAATGAAAATATTGTTAAAATAATAAAAAGAATAAACATAATTTTTTTTTTCATAAATACCTCCTGTTTTTCATATTATAACATATGTAATATAAAAACTCAAGTTTTGAACTGACTTTCATATAAAACAATACTTTTATAAAATATTGACTTATTTACAGAAACTTTGTATAATAATGAATATACTATAATAAAATTACGAGGTAGAAAATGAAAAGAATAGAACAAAAATTATTAGAAATAGAAAAAGAGTATGTGGAACTTCAAGATGGTATTGAAAAATATGTAAATAACGAAATTACATATACAGATTTAAAAGGTAAGGGTTCCAAGTTTGGGATTTATGAACAAAAAGGTAAAACTATGATGCTGAGATTAAAAGCTGTAGGTGGAGAACTTTCAACTAGAAAACTAAAGGATTTAGAAAATATAATGAGAGAAGAAGAAATCCCATATATTCATTTATCAACAAGACAAAATTATCAATTACATGGAGTTGATTTTTCAAAAGTGAAATCAACAATCACAAAATTTAATGAAAAAAAAATGTATTTTCGTGGTGGTGGAGGAAACACATTTAGAAGTATATTAGTTTCAACATATACAGGAATAAGTAAAAAAAATACTTTTGATGTTATACCATATGCAAGAATGATAGAAAATGAAGTTTTTTTTTATGATAAAGCTTTTAATTTTGGAAGAAAATTAAAAGTAGGATTTGCAAATAACCTAGAAGATGAATTTATTGTTTCAATTCAAGATTTAGGTTTTATAGCACGTGAAAGAAATGGTAAGAAAGGTTTTAGAGTCTATAGTGGTGGAGGAATGGGTAGAGGGAGTAAACTTGGTTATATCCTTTTAGAATTTCTTCCAGAAGAAGAACTATTGAAAGCAGTTATAGCAATAGTAGATATTTTCTCTGAACATGGAGATCGTATTAATAGAGGTAAAGCACGATTAAGATTTTTAGTAGAAAAATTAGGAATAGATGAATTCAGAAAAATGTTTTTAGAATATTTCAATAAAAGCAATATAGAAAATGGCGATATATCATTAATTGCTTATGAGGATAAAATCAAAAAATTGGAAACATTTAATGATGCTATTAAGTCAACTAATTTTGAAGAATGGAAGGGAATATGTGTAAAAGAAACTCGTTTTAAAGATATTGTATCTCTTGCTTTATATGTAAAAAATGGTGATTTAAACTTAGAAAAACTCTCTAAACTTAATAATTTAATGGTTAAAATAGGTGCTAGTTTAGTAAGAGCTACAATAAATCAAAATTTAGTATTACCATTAGTTCATGTTTCTGCCTTACCATTTATTTATAATTATTTAAATAATGAGATTTCGGAAATATTAACAGAAACTATTTCTAATAGAGGACAATTAAGAGCTTGTGTAGGTTCTAAAGTTTGTATGATTGGTATTCAAGATTCACCAATAATTGCAAATGCTATAGGAGAAGAATTAGATTCTTTAGCAAAAGAATTCCCTAAATATAAAAATGTTATATTAAGAGAGGCTAAAAATATTAGAATATCAGGATGTGGTAGTATGTGTGCTGGTATTCCAATCGCTCCTCTTGGATTTGTGGGTATGAAAAAAAATATAAATGGTAAAATTATAGATTGTATGCAAGTTCATATAGGTGGTATCTTAACAAATAGTATTGAATCAATTGCTTTAGAGGTTAAGAACTTGATATTGCCAATAGATGAAATACCTTTATTTGTAAGAAGAACTTTCCAAGATTATTTAGAAGTATTTGAAAATTATAATATAAATTTTACAACTTATATGTATGAAAGAAGATTGGAAGAGTTTAATCAAGAATAGACCAAGTTTAGCTTTTTTTCTAAAAATCATATTATTTAAAAATAAAGTCTTAGAAATCCTCTAAGGCTTTATTTTTAATGATTATAAATAATTTTTACTTACAATTTTTTGTTCTTCAAAAATATATTTGATTAAAAAATTTATATAGATGCTGTATTGTTAAGAAAGTAATGTGAGAAAAAACTATTAATGTAAAGAGGTTTTTATATAAAATTAAATATAGTTTATTATGTTTATAAAAACAACTTTTAAATCGATAAAACTATATTGAATTTTAAAAATAAACGTTGTATATTCTTATTAAGTATATCTATTGGAGGCCGCCAATGATCTTAAATGATAAAAATTTAGAAATTTTAGATTTTATTAATAATAAAATTTGTAATACGAGAAAAGAATTATCACAAAAATTAAATATATCGGAAGTAGCAGTTAGCAAAAGAGTCAAATATCTTTTGGAAAATGAATATATTATTTTAGATAAAAATAAAAATAAAAAAACGTTAGGTAGAACAGCAATAGGTTTAAAAATTAATAATGAATTAGGAGAAATATTAGGGATATATTTTGCACAAGATGGAATAATTTTTGGAGTATCAGATATAGATGGAAAATTATTAAGTACTTCAAAAATCAAAATTATTGATAATAAAGAGATAGAAAAATTATGTTTTAAAGAAATAGAAAAATATATTCAGAATTATAATATATTAATTATAGGGGTAGCAATGAATGGAATTGTAGATCATAAAAATGGTATTTGTATATATTCAGCTTCTTATAATTGGAATCAAAAAAATATTAAAAAGATATTAGAGAAAAAGTATAGTATTCCTGTATATGTAGATAATGGAATGAATATAATGGCTTACTATGAAAAAAAAAAAGGATATCAACATTTACTAATAGTTTTGTTATTGTGAAAATTGAAAGTGGAGTTGGTGCAAGTTTCTTTTTTGATGAGAAAATTCATAGAGGGAAAGATTTTGGCATAGGTGAAATTGGACATATTCCATTTGATACTTCCAACAATGCAATTATTTGTAGTTGTGGAGGTAAGGGATGCTTTGAAACTATTTTATCAGATTGGGCAATAGAAAAAAAAATAGAAGACAAGACAGGGAAAAAATATAAAATTAATGAGATTATTTTAAGAGCAAATAAAAATGAAGAAATTTTTAAAAATTTAATGTTAGAATTAATTCCAATTTACTCAAATATTATATTTTGGATTTCAACTTTAATAAATCCTGAAAAAATCATATTTTATGGAGAGATAAGTCAATGTAAAGATTTTTTTTGGAAAGAATTAAATAGAAAAATAAAAGAAGGAAATTTAAATAGAGTTAGTCCTCTAGAGATTATTAGTTGTTCTTTTAATAATGAAATAGTTGTTAAAGGAGCTATTTTTTTAGCACTTGAAAATCTTTTTAAAAAATAATTAAGAGAAGAAGGAGTGAGATATATGAATTTTATATGGATATTGGATGGAAGTATTATTGGTTTATATATATTATTTAGTTTACTTGTAGGATTAATGATTAGAAAATATGTTCATAATGTAGAAGATTACTTAGTAGCAGGTAGAGAAGTTAATCTTTATGCAGGAATGGCATCTTTAGCAGCAACAGAGTTTGGGATAGTAACTTGTATGGCTGCATCTCAATTAGGCTACAGATATGGATTTTCGGGAGCAATAGTTGGAATATTATTATGTATTTCAATGTTCATAGTGGGGAAAAGTGGCTTTTGTATAAAAAAATTAAGAGATGCAAATGTGATGACTTTACCTGAATTTTTCGAGAAAAAATATAGTCCAAGAGTAAGATGGGCAGCTGGTGTAATTATTGTAACTGGTGGTCTTTTAAATATGGGAGTATTTCTTCGAACAGGAGGTGATTTTTTAGTTTCAGTTGTAGGATTAAATGAAAATTATTTAGAGATAACAATGACAATTCTATTACTTATAGTTGCAGTTTATACAATTTTAGGTGGAATGTTATCAGTTCTTGTTACTGACTTTATACAATTTATTTTAATGAGTACAGGAATGATTGTTGTAACTATATATATTGTTTACACCATAGGATGGAATAATATATTAAATACAGTTCATAATACATATGGTGATGCTGGATTCAATCCATTTATAAATAAAAATCTTGGATGGCAATATGTAATGTATACATTCTTAACTGTTTCTGCTACTGTATTAACTTGGCAAACAATGATTTCAAGAGTTTTATCATGTAAAGATTCTACAATTGCACAAAAAATGTATACAAAAACTAGTTTTTTTTATATTGTACGTTCTTTGATTCCAGTAAGTTGGGGAATTGCTGCATTAACTATTTGGAATCCTTTAGCATTAAATGGAGCACCAATAACAGCTATGCCAAAACTTTTATCTCAGATTCTTCCAACTGGACTTATTGGAATTCTTGTTGCAGCAATGTTAGCAGCAGATATGTCTACAAACTCTTCATATCTTTTAGGCTGGGCAAGTGTTATATATAATGATATACTTTCTGTTTTACATAAAGGAACTTGGTCAGAAAAAAAATCTATATTTATTAATAAAATATTAGTTGGACTTATCGGTTTATTTTTATTGTTTTATGGTCTGTGGTATCCTTTGAAATCTGATTTATGGATATATATGACACTTACTGCTGCTATTTATTCTGTTAGTGTTTCGACACTTTTAATTGCTGCATGTTACTGGAAAAAAGCAAATACATGGGGAGCATACGGAGCTATTATTTTTGGATCAACAACACCTTTAATTTTTTTAATTATGCAACAAATTCCATCAACATTAAAATTAGCTACATCAATTGGTCCTTATTATTCAGGAATAAGTGCATTTATTTTAGCATGGATTGCAATGATTGTAGGCTCATATTTAAAAATATTTTATTATAAAACAATAGAAAATAAAGATTTAGGAGGAATATAATGTTCTTAAAATATCTGTGGACTATTATTTTTTTTGGTGGAATGTTATGGTATATTATAACAATTTTTATTGTAGGAATAAAAGGATACTCTGATATAAAGTTAATGTTATTTAATATTAATAAAAAATTTAAAGATAAAAATTAATTTAAGGAGACAAATAATGGAGAGAAAAACAAATATTATATTTATATTAACAGATGACCAAGGATATTGGACATTGGGAAATTATGGAAATAAAGATATAATATCACCAACTATTGATAAATTATCTCATGAAGGTGCAAAATTTGATAACTTTTTTTGTGTATCACCAGTTTGTTCTCCAGCAAGAGCATCTATTTTCACTGGAAGAATACCTTCTCAACATGGAATTCATGATTGGTTGGATGAACACCATAACGATAGCACTGAGTATTTAAAAAATCAGGAAACTTTCATTAAAATTTTATCAGATAACAATTACAATTGTTGTTTAACAGGAAAGTGGCATCTTGGAAATAGTGCAGAACTTCAGCAGGGATTTAAAAAATGGTTTGTACATGAAAAAGGAGGAGGTCCTTATTATAATGCTCCTATGTATAAAGATGGTATTTTTATAAAAGAACCAAAGTATATTACAGATGCAATTACAGACTATGGTATTGAATTTATCGATGAAGCTTCAAAAAAAGATAATCCTTTTTACTTAAGTCTACATTATACTGCACCACATTCTCCATGGGGAAAAGAACACCATCCTAAAGAAATACTAGATTTATATGAAAATTGTACTTTTAAAAGTTGCCCAAGAGATAAATGGCATCCTTGGAAAATAAAAGAAACATTTGAAGGTAGTGAAGAAGAAAGAATAAATGTATTAAAAGGTTATTTTGCCTCAATAACATCTGTTGATATTAATCTAAAAAAAGTTATAGATAAATTAGAAGAATTGAATATATTGGAAGATACATTAATTATATATACTAGTGATAATGGAATGAATATGGGACATCATGGCATTTTTGGAAAAGGAAATGGAACATCACCTCAAAATATGTACGAGACTTCCGTTAAAGTCCCAATGATTTTTAATCATAAAAATAAAATAAAAAAAAATCTTGTACTAAAAAGTTTATATAGTCATTATGATATTTTACCAACTTTACTTGAATATGTTGGTATTAAACATAACTCAAAAATAAAATTACCAGGAAAAAGTTTTTATAATGTATTAGGAACAGGAAAAGAAAATGTTAATAATAATATTGTGATTTATGATGAGTATGGTCCCGTGAGAATGATACGAGATACTAATTGGAAATATATCCATAGATATCCTTCTGGTCCCCATGAATTATATAATATAAACATTGATAATGATGAAGAAAATAATCTTATAGGAAATGAGGAATATAGAGAAAAAATAATAGAAATGAGAGAAAAATTAGAGAAATGGTTTATTCAATATGTTAATCCTGAAATTGATGGTGCTAAAGAACCTGTTTATGGTGGCGGACAGAAAGGTTTTGCAGGACTTTGGGGAACTCAATATGAGGTATATAAAAAATACACAACTGATTTTATATATAGTTCTGATAATATAATTAAAAAATAAATTTTAATTATATATTTTTCATTAGTAATAAAATATATAATTATTGGCTCTATCAAAAAATTGATAGAGCCAATTTTAACATTGAGAAATATTAGATAATATTTCTTTATTAGCTTTTACTTTCTTTTAAATTTTTTTTTTGATAGAATATAATTGTGATATAAAATAGGAGGTTTAAAATGATAAAAATTGAAAAAATACTATTAGAAAAAGTTTTAAGTAAAGCACTGGAATCAGGAGCTGATTTTTCTGAAATATTTATAGAAGATAGATGGGATAATTCATTATTATTAGTTGGTGGAAAATTAGAAAATTCTCTTTCAGGAAAAGATTTTGGAGTTGGTCTTAGAGTAATCAAAGATTTATTTGAAGTATATTCTTATACTAATGATATAAGTGAGGAAAGTCTTATGGTTCTTGCAAAGGAAGCTTCAGATGGAATTAAAGGTAAAATATTGGAGAAACAAGAGAGGGTTTCTAATATAAAAAAAGAAATTACTTTGAAAAAGAAGGATGTTGTAATTATTAATCCAATAGAAAAATTACCTAATTCTATCAAAAAATCTCAAAAGATAGAAGTTATGAAGATGGCTAATGAGTATGCAAAGAATTATAGTGCATTAATTTCACAGGTGAAAGTTTCATATAATGATTACACACAAAATATATTAATTGCTAATTCTGAAGGTCTTTTAGTTGAAGATACTAGGGTAAGAATAAGACTGAATATTCAAAGTATTGCATCAAAAAATGATATTATACAAAGTGCACATGTAGCTCCTGGAGCCTATAAAGGTTATGAATTTATTGAAAATTTAGATATAAAATCTTTAGCAGAAGAAGCTTCAAGAATAGCAATAACAACTTTAAATGCTGAGCTATGTCCCAGTGGACAAATGCCTGTTATAATTGAAAATGGGTTTGGAGGAGTAATTTTTCATGAAGCATGTGGTCATGGATTAGAGTCCTCATCAGTTTCTAAGGGGGCCTCAGTTTTTACAGGAAAAGTAGGGCAACAAATTGCTTCAACCAAAGTGACAGCTATTGATGATGGAACAATGGGTAATGAATGGGGTTCAGTTAATATAGATGATGAAGGAAATCCACCTCAAAGAAAAATTCTTATTGAAAATGGTATTTTAAAAAGTTATATGATTGATAAACTAGGTGGAAAAAGAATGGGACTAGAATCAACAGGTAGTGGTAGAAGACAAAATTATTCATATGCTCCTACATCTAGAATGACAAATACTTTTATTGCAGCTGGAACAGATAAACTTGAAGACATGTTAAAAGGGGTAAAAAAAGGACTATATGCCAAATATATGGGAGGTGGTTCTGTAAATCCTGCCACTGGAGATTTTAATTTTAGTGTTATGGAAGGTTATTTAATTGAAGATGGGAAGATAACAACTCCTGTAAAAGGGGCTACACTTATTGGAAATGGACCTAAAATACTTATGGAAATTGATATGGTTGGTGATAACTTTCTCCAAGCTCAAGGAATGTGTGGCTCTAGTAGTGGAAGTATACCTACAAATGTGGGACAGGCACGTATTCGAATAAAAAATATTTTAGTTGGAGGAAGAAAGTAATTTTTCTAAAATTAAAAGGAGAAAAATGCTAAAAATATTGATTATAGAAGATGAAAATATAATTAGAAAAGGATTGGTTAATTCTATTAATTGGTTAGAATTAGATTCTTCCATTATAGGTGAAGGAAAAAATGGAAAAGAAGGGTTAGAGTTAATAAGAAAATTAAAACCTAATTTGGTAATAACAGATATAAGAATGCCTATTCTTAATGGATTGGAAATGTTAGAAATTGCTCTTAATGAAGGATATGAATTTGAGAAAATTATTTTAACTAGTTATAGTGAATTTGATTATGCACACCAAGGAATAAAAATGGGCATAACTGATTATATATTAAAACCTATTGATGAAAATCTTTTATCTAATGCTATTTATGAAGTTAAGAGAAAAATAAAAAATAAAGAAAATACACAACTTCTAAATAAAATATTGGAAAAAAATCAAAATATAGAAGAATATTCTATTAATAATTATTTAGAAAAAAATGAAAAAATTAATATTTTTGTAAAAAAAACAATTGAAATAATAATAAAAGAAT
>CAMTIW010000057.1 GCA_947072665.1 uncultured Fusobacteriaceae bacterium
ATTTATAATGTATTCTTTAAGCTTAAAACTTGAGGATTATAGAACCTATGAAGCTGCTGAAATAATGGGAATAAATAAAATAAAACAATTTATCAGAATAACAATTCCTAATATAAAATATAGCTTGATAACTGGGTCTTTTGCAGCGTTTACTTTAAGTTTCTCTGATTTTGGAGCTCCTAAAATCATAGGTGGTAATTTTAATGTGGTAGCAACAGATGTTTATAAACAAGTAATAGGACAACAAAATATGGGAGTGGGCTCAGCTGTTGGAATACTTTTAATAATCCCTGCATTTTTAGCATTTTTAGTTGATATATTATTTCAAAAAAAAGGAATAAAAATAAGTTCAAAGGCAACAAAATATAGAATAAAAAAAAATATTTATAGAGATATAATATATGGTTTATTTAATTATGGAGTGGCAAGTATTATACTTATGTTTTTTACAGTAGTTGTATTAGCTTCACTAGTAAAGACATGGCCTTATGACATGAGTTTAAATTTTGATGCCTATAATTTTACTGTCATGGGAGAAAATATTTGGAAAATATTTGGAAATTCTATATTTGTAGGTATATTAACTGCACTTTTAGGAACAACTCTATGCTTTTTTGTAGCATATTTTATAGAAAGAGAGAAAGATTTTGTACTTATTAGGAAAATCCAGTATTTTTTATCGGTTTTACCAAATGCTATTCCTGGTTTGACAATTGGTTTGGCTTATATTTTCTTTTTTAACTCAAAATCAAACCCATTAAATTTTTTATATGGAAGTTTTGGAATTTTAATAATTGCAAATATTGTCCATTTTTTTACAACACCATTTTTAACTATAACAGCAGCGTTAAAAAAATTGGATAGAGAATATGAAACAATATCTAATTTAATGGGTGTACCATGGTATAAGACTATATTTAAAGTTATTATACCGCTGTCCTTAGATTCAATTATGGAAAGTTTTTCTTATTATTTTGTGAATTCAATGATAACTATTTCAGCTATTGTTTTCTTATATACAACTAGTACAAGGGTAGCTTCTGTCATGATGATAAGTAAAACTGATTCAGGAGAAATAAGAGCTGCTTCTGCTATTGCAGTTATGATTATATTAGTAAATATTATTTTTAAGTTACTAATGACCTATTTAATTATATTATTTAAAAATAAAAAAGAATCTAAGTTTAAAAAAAATTAAAAATAAAATTTTAATTTTCTAATTGACAGAAATATATTTTCATGTTAGTATAAATCAATTAAAATAAATTCAAAACATTCAGAATAGAGGAGATAAACTTATGAGAAATAATAATTTTAACAATAATTTGGTAAATAATAATAATAGTAATAATACCAATTGTAATTGTTTTAATTGTAATAATTTTCATATGTATAAATTTTCTATACCTGATATGTCTTATGGAGAAACTATAATTTTATAGTTTTGTATACTTTGTCATTTACTGTAATTTAAATTATAGTCGATTATGTGTAACCAACTCCCATTAGCTTATCAAATATAAGCTAATGGGAGTTTTTATTTTAAATAAAAAATTAAAGGATGTGGTAAATATGTTATACTTTTCAAAATTAGGTGTTATGGAGACAGAAAGGGCAATAAAAGAATTAAAAGATTTTTTTGAAAGAAAATTAGCTGAAAAATTAAACTTATCTAGAGTTTCAGCACCACTTTTTGTAGCCCCAGAGAGTGGATTAAATGATAACTTAAATGGAGTTGAGAGAGCGGTTTCTTTTGATTTAAAAACAGGACAGGTAGCAGAAATTGTTCATTCTTTAGCTAAATGGAAACGTATGGCACTTCATAGATATGGTTTTAAAGTTGAAGAAGGATTATATACAGATATGAATGCAATAAGAAGAGATGAGGATTTAGATGCTATTCATTCTTACTATGTTGATCAATGGGATTGGGAAAAAATCATTGATAAAAAAGATAGAAATAATGAAACTCTAAAAAAGATTGTTAATAAAATTTATTTAACATTAAAAGAAACAGAAGAATACATAACAACATTATATCCAACTCTTGAGAAAAAATTGCCTTCAGAGATAACTTTTGTTACATCACAAGAATTAGAAGATTTATATCCAGAGTTATCATCTAAGGAAAGAGAGCATGCTCATTGTAAAATTCATGGAGCAATTTTTATAGTAGGAATTGGAAAAACTCTTATTTCAGGTGAAAAACACGATGGTAGAGCTCCAGATTATGATGATTGGGATTTAAATGGTGATATTTTAGTTTGGTATGAACCGTTAGGAATAGCTTTAGAACTTTCTTCTATGGGGATAAGAGTAGATGAGGAATCTTTAGAAAAGCAATTAATCTTAGCCAATGCTTTGGATAGAAAAGTATTAGAATATCATGCAAAACTTTTAGCAGGAGAATTACCATATACACTTGGTGGAGGAATAGGTCAATCACGTCTATGTATGTTTTTCTTAGATAAATTACATATAGGAGAAGTGCAGTCTTCAATTTGGAGCAAGGAAATAATAAAAGAATGTGAAGAAAAAAATATTATTATATTATAAATAAATATATATAAATAAAAAATGAGGTGTATTATAAACACCTCATTTTTATTATAAAAATAATTTAATCATTTTTTTTATATATTATATATAGTATTGTAAATAATGCTAGAATCATTTGATACCAAAGTAAAGGGATAACTTGCAATGGAGAAATTTTTCCTTGGGTAAAACTAAGTAATATTAACATTTGTGCTCCATAAGGTATGGCACCTTGAGCTATACAAGAGAAAATATCCAATATAGCAGCACTACGTTTAGGGCAAACATCATATTTTTTAGCAATTTTTTTAGCAATTGGACCATTTATAATAATGGCAACGGTGTTATTGGCAACTGCAACATCTGTTAGAGCAACTAAAACTCCTATACCAACTTCGGCACTTCTTTTTCCTTTTATATTTTTTTGTATAACACCTATAATCCACTCAACACCACCAGCTTTTGTTACAAGAGCTGCAAGACCACCAGTTAGAAGAGAAAGCAGAAAAATTTCAGTCATACCAGTAAATCCATTATAAATCTCTTTAGAATACCCCAGAAGAGAAAAACTTCCATAATAAAGTCCAATAGCACCAGAAATAGCAATTCCAGCAGTTAAAACAACAAAAACATTTATGCCAGCTACAGCTAAAATTAATACAAAAATATAAGGTAAAACTTTTATTAAATTGTAATTGTACTCGGTTATTGCTGGAATTGAATCAGGATTTCCAAAAATAATTAAAAGTATAAGTGTTAAAATAGCAGCTGGAGCAGCTATTTTAACATTTTCTTTAAATTTATCTTTCATATCTACACCTTGAGTTTTTGTTGCAGCAATAGTTGTATCAGAAACAATGGATAAGTTATCACCAAACATTGCACCACCCATGAGAGCAGCTAGGACAAAGGGCATGGAGACACCACTTTTTTCAGCTAACCCAACAGCAATAGGAGCAAGAGAAACAATAGAACCAACTGATGTACCAGTAGCAGTAGAGATAAATCCAGCAATAAGAAAAAGTCCTGGTGCTATATAATTTGGAGGAATAAAAGTAAGTCCCAAATTAACAGTTGAGTCCACACCACCCATTGTTTTAGAAACAGTGGCAAAAGCACCTGCTAAAAGATAGATAATACACATGGTTATAATATCTTGATGACCACAACCTTCTAAAAATGTTTCGAATTTTTCTTTGATACTTCCTTTGAATATAAGAAAGGCTATGATAATAGCTGGAAATATAGCTACTGGTGCTGGAAGTTGATAAAATGCTAATTCTACCCCAAGTGAATCTAAAATAATTCCACTTCCTAAATAAATTCCTATGAAAATTAAAAAAGGAACTAAACCTAAAAAACTACTTTTTTCTTTAATGTTCATAAATTTTCCCCCGTGTTTATTATTTTTTATAAAATAGTTATTAAAAGTATAACTTATTTTCTTTATTAAATCAATTTTTTTTAATATTAATAACTTAAAGTGAAAAATTATTTGCTTTTTTAGATTTTTCATGTACAATGATAATGCTAGGGGTGTTGTTTAGACTGAGAGACTTTTTAAGTTAACCCTTTGAACCTGAATTGGTTAATACCAACGGAGGAAAGCTATTCTATCTAGTTATAGATTTATTTTAACTAAATTAAAAAGCTATGCTTCTTGCATAGCTTTTTTTATAAAATAATTTTAATTAAGGGGGATAAATTATTGAAATTCAAGTTTAAAAATATAACTATAGTTGGAGATTCTTATAGTGATATTTCTATTTTTAATACTTATTCTACAAAAGTAATGTATGTATCTTGTATTATGGCAAATAAAGTTTTAGATATTATAGGAGGATTTAACGATGAAAAATTTTGAACTTCCAGTGGGAGTATATGCTATAACTGATTCAAAATCAGGGAAAAATAAAAATATTATTGAATACTCTGAAGAACTACTGAAAGGTGGAGCTAAAATTATACAATATAGAGAAAAAAATAAAAAAATTAAAGAAATTTTAGAAGAAGCTAAACAATTAAGAGAACTAACTTTAAAATACAACGCTATTTTTATTATTAATGACTATTTAGATATAGCTTTAATAACAGATGCAGATGGGATTCATATAGGGCAAGGAGATCTTCCCATTGGAGATGTTAGAAAAGTTATAGGGAAAGATAAAATTATTGGAATATCCACTCATAGTCCACAGCAGGCTAAACAAGCAGTTTTAGATGGAGCTGATTATATTGGAGTAGGACCTATATATTATACAGAAACAAAAGTAGATATTGGAGAGTTAGTAACTCTTGATTATTTAGAATATGTTGAAAAAAATATTCCTTTACCTTATGTGGCAATTGGAGGAATAAAAGAAAGTAATATTGATGAAATAATAAAAAGAGGTGCAAAGTCTATATGTTTAGTTTCAGAATTGGTTGGTGCTGAAAATACTTTAGAAACTACTAAACGTATAAATGATAAAATAATAGCAAATTTTGGTAAAAATTAATATAATAAAAAAATGAGTCTCTTATACAGGACTCATTTTTTTTATTATTGAAAAGATTTCATTTTATTTTCTTTAAATTCAGTTTTTATATTATTTAAAGTTGTAGGATTATTTATTAAATCATAAACTGTACCTGCTAAAATTTTTGATGCTAGAACTACTGCAAGGTGAGCATCTTCTGATTTTCCAAAATTTAAAAATTCTTCAGAGTGAGATGATGTCCCAATAGGAACAAAAGCTACACGGATACATGAGCCTGGAACAGTGAACATAACATTTCCAAAATCACTAGAACCTGTTTTTTCTCTAGGTGCAGAAATTCTAGGTGCTTCTAGTAAAGTCGCATTTTCCATAAGCAAATTATTGAGTTGAATAACGGGAATTTTATTATTTAAACGTTTTGTCTCAATTATTTCATATGTTGTTTCTGTCATTAATGAGGCGCCTTGAACTATTTTTTCAAATCTTTTTATAACAGTATCTAAATATTCTCTATTATAAGAACGTATACTAAATTTAGCTTCTGCTAATTTTGGAACTACATTTGCAGGACCACCTGCATTGCTTATAGTATAATGTATTCTTGTATCTTCTTTTATATGTTCACGCATAAATTCTATACCTTGAAAGAGTAGAAGTAATCCATCTAAAGCACTTCTTCCCATTTCTGGAGCAAGAGCAGCATGAGAACTTGTCCCATGAAAAATAACATTAAAATTAGACATAGCTAATGATTTTATATCTGTAGTAGTGGTAGGTGAACCATGCATCATAAGTGCAATGTCAATATCTTTAAAATAGCCATCTTTTAGCATTTTTATTTTCCCACCTATTGTTTCTTCAGCAGGGGTTCCATAGACAACAAGTTTATAAGGTTTATTTTTTAATTTATTTTTTATTCCTAAAACAGCTCCAATTACACTTGGTCCTTGCATGTGATGAGCACATGCGTGACCAATATTTTCTAATGCGTCATATTCACATAATAGACCTATCGAAGGACCACCAACGCCATTTTGAAAAACAGCTCTAAAAGCAGTATCATAACCTGAGAGCCCTTTTTCAATTGTAAATCCATTATCTTTTAATATTGAAATTAATAATTCAGAACTTTTATATTCTTTTAATCCTATTTCAGGATTATCAAAAATAAAATCGGAATATTGAATTAATTCTGTTTTCATTGAATCTATGTAGTTAAAAATATCATTTTTCATTTAAACTCCTTAAATAATTTATTTTAGAAAGGACCGTATCCTATCATATTTGCAATAATTATAAGTATTGAACCTGTCACTATCCATAATAAAAATAATTTCCATACATATTTCATCCAATTTTCATAAGAGATATTTGCAATGGCTAGGAAGCCCATAAGAGCAGAAGATGTAGGGAGTACATAATTACTAAATCCATCTCCAAAATTAAAGGCTAAAACTGCAGTTTGACGAGTCATACCTATGATATCTGCAACTGGTAGCATTATTGGCATTGTTACTGCTGCCTGCCCACTTCCAGATGTTATTAATCCATTTATAAATAACTGCATTAAAAACATTCCAATAGATTGAAAAATTTGTGGTAATGCTGCTAATCCATTTCCTAAATAAAAGACAGCAGTGTCTAAAATTTTTCCATCATCTAAAATTATAGAAATAGTTCTTGCTAGTCCTATTATCAAAGCTCCAAAGATTAAACCTTTGGCACCTATTATGAATTCTTTAGCTATTGTACTGGGAGAAAAGCCATAAAAAAGTCCACCTAAAATCCCCATCCAAATAAATATTGCAGCACTTTGATTTAACCCCCAATGCCAATTAGCACCTCCGTAAACAAGAAGAGCGAATAAAACTAAAACAACCATTAATACTAAATAGTGACTTTTTTTTATTTCAAATGTATTTTCATCATCTTTTAAAGTGTTTTCTGAAAGTTCTAACTCTCTAACAAAACTTAAATTAGGATTTTTTTTAATTTTTTTTGCATATTTTATTATATAAATATTTGTTATTATTAAATAAACAAAGAAAGAGAAAACTCTATAACCTAATCCAGAAAAAAGTGGAAGACCAGCTAATGCTTGTGCAACACCAGTGGTAAAGGGATTAAAAGTACCTGTACTAAATCCAATAGCTCCACCAAGCATGACCATAGAAACACCAACTAAAGCATCATAACCTAATGAACGTGCAAGAATAATAGCAACTGGAGCGAACCCAATAAAAGTATTAACTCCCATTGTCATACATGCTAGTCCAAAAATAGTTGTAAATGCAGGTATTATAAATTCTTCTTTATTTGCAAAATGTTTGGTTACTTTAGATGTTAGAGCTTGGAACATTCCTGTTTTTATAATAATATGAAAAGCTCCACCAACAATCAAAATAAGGAAAATAATACTACTAGATTTATTTAAGCCTTCAACTATTTTTAAGGGAACTTCAAATAAACTAACAGGACTATTTTTTATAAATTCAAATTGATCTGCAATAATTGTAGTTCTACCTGTGACTACATCTTTAATTCTTGGAAAATTTCCAGCAGGAACAATCCAGGTAAGAAAAGTTGCAAATAAAATAAGACCAAAAATAATAACATAAGTGTGTGGAAAATCAGCTTTTGAAGATTTAGGTTTAAGATTTGTTGTTTTCATATATCCTCCATTAAATTTATTAAGTTTATCAATAAATATTTTTATGAATAAATATTTATTAATAAACTTATATATAAAAATATACATTAATTTTATATAAAAGTCAAATTATATATTTTTTTTATGTTCTATAAAAAATTAAAATACTCTATTTTAGATATAAAAGTTGTTAAAATAGTATAAAATATGTTATTATGTTTTATAGAGGTGATAGTATTGGTATTGAATATTTTAAAAAAAAGAATAGAAAAAAAAGAATTAAATGAAACAGAAAAAAAAATAGCTGAATATTTTCAAAATCAAGTGAATAATTTATATTTTTTAACTTCCAGAGAAATGGCAAAGGAATTAGAAATAAGTGATACATCTATAATAAGATTTGTTAAATCATTAGGATTTATTAATTTTACTGAATTCAGAAAAGAACTTTTAAAAAATATAAATAGTAAAAAGATTACACCAAATGACAAATTAAGTAAAAATAAAAACTTACTAAATAATGATAAAGTTTTAAATTCTTTCATAGAAAATTTTGAAAGAAATATATTAAAAATTTTTATAGATAATTCTATGGTTAAAATTGAAGAAACTGTTAAGTTGTTAATCGGTGCTAAAAAAAAATATGTAGTTGGATTTAAGAGTACTTCAGGATTAGCTTCTTTTTTTGGATTAAGATTAAGTTTTATTTTAAAAAATACAAAAACTTATTCAGAAAATAGTTCAGAATTAATGAGCGATATGATAGACATAAAAAAAGATGATTGTTTATTTCTTATAGCATATCCTAAATATTCAAAAACCTACGAATTAATTATAGAAATTGCTAAAGAAAAAAATGCTAAAGTTATTGTGATAACGGATAAAACAACTTCTCCAGTTGTTAGAAATTCAGATATAGTATTTTTTTTGGAGATTTCAAGTATAAGTTATTTTAATTCTTTGATTTCAGCACAAGTTTTATTGGAATATCTGTTAACAAATATTAGTGGTAGAATTGGTGTTGTAGAACAAAAAAGATTATCTTTAATAAATGAATATTTAGAAAAAAACCTTTGAGCTATAATAACTCAAAGGTTTTTTTCTAATCAACCAAATAATACTCCACAGTGCTAACAACTCTCACTTTTTTTATTTGTGGATTATGAATATCTCTATCACTAATTGCAAATTGACCTTGATTTGCTCTTTTGATTTTTCCTAAAGAACTTTTAGAATCCTTAGCAAATTTTTCTGCAACATCTCTAGCATTTTTAGTTGCATCTTCTATCATTTTAGGTTTTATAGAATTAAGCTTGGTGTATGAGTATTCAACTTCATATTGATTAATTCCACTAATAGCTACATCATCTTTTACTAATTCACCAATTTTTGCATTTAAATTATATACAATTTCAACTTTTGGAGAATAAATAGTTATTGTTTGTGTGGCAATATATCTAAAAGTAGATTTATTATTTTCATATTGATAAAGGACTTTATCTTCTATATTAGGAGAAGATATTGAAATTTCATTTTTATTTAACCCATTAGTAATTAAAAATGTTATGATTTTCTGATTGTCACTTTTTAGTTGTTCATAGATATCTTTTAAATCATTTCCAACAACTTTAAAACTTATAGGGAAAACAACTTTATCTGATAGGACTTCTTTTTCTGATAAACCTTTAACTACTATAGTTCTATCTAATTTTTTTGTTTCAATAAAACTATTTCCTAATAAATATCCTAAACTACTCAATCCTATAATAACAGAAACACCTAAAATTATGGCTCCACTACTTATTTTATTTTTCATAATTTCCTCCCTAATAATAAATTATATTTCTTATAATTATACTGGAAAAAATGTAATAAAACAAGAGCTGAAACAATAAAACTTTTTAAATAAAATTTTTAATATTTTTAAAAACAATACTAGCACACTCTAAGTCTTTTTCATTTGGATGAGTAGATGCCACCTTCCAATTTTCCATTCTTTCTTTAGTAGGAGACATTACATGTCCAGCTGGAAGAGTTAACATTTTTTCAATTAATTTAGGGTCGATAGCACCTTGACAAAAATAACGTTTTAAAATGGTATTATTGTTTTTTAAAAAAATATCGTCAATGTTATTAATACAGTTTTGTGCATGTGGAGAAGTAGTAGCAGCTCCTAATGTAAAGAAATATGCTATTTTTTTATCTTTTATTTTTTCTATAAATGATAATGTATCCATGTCAAATGTTCCTTTGTCAATCCATCCACCAATGATAAATAAATCATAATCTAAATTTTTAATATTTTGAATATTTAATAGTTCAGCTTCTGGCAATGATAGACTAATTGCTTCAGCAATTTTTTGTGTATTCCCTGTTTTTGTAGAATAACCAATTAATATTTTCATTTTTCCCTCCTAAAATAATTAAAATAAATTTAATTATATTATAGCAAAATAATATTTCGTTATCAAACTATTTTTTTATGGAATATTTTAAAAATGGAGATAATAGCTTTCTATTGACATCTATATTTTCATGTGATAAGTTTATAGTAATAGGGGTAAATTATCTAATTGAGTTGGGGGGATTTATGGAGATTTTTTTACAGGGATTACTTATGGGACTGGCTTATGTAGCACCGATAGGATTACAAAATTTATTTGTTATTAATACAGCACTTACACAACCCAAAAAAAGAATTTTATTCACTGTTTTAGTTGTTATATTTTTTGATATAACATTAGCATTAGCTTGTTTTTTTGGAATTGGAATGATTATGGAAAAAGCTCAACTTCTTAAATTATTGGTTTTATTGTTTGGTAGTGTAATTATCATTTATATTGGATTAGGACTTTTAAAATCTAAATCTGTCTTAGAAAAAAAAGATGTTAATATGCCTATTGTTAAGATGATTACTTCTGCATGTGTAGTTACTTGGTTTAATCCACAAGCTATTATTGACGGAAGTTTGATGTTAGGTGCTTTTAGAGCTACATTGAGCTCAACAGAAGCAACAGAATTTATTTTAGGTGTAATCATAGCATCTTGTTTATGGTTTTCAGGAATCTCTTTATTTATTTATTTATTCAGTAATAAATTTAATAATACAACTCTTAAAATTATAAATATAATTTGTGGTTTCATAATAATATTTTATGGTTGTAAATTATTATACAATTTTGGAGAAATAGTTTATTATACAAATAAAGACAATATAATCATATTTTTCAATCATCTTAAACATGACTGGTGGGAGAGATTTTAATGGGAGGCATGAGTGTTAAGCGAAGAGAGTTAGAGGAATGTGAGGAGTTTATTATATCAGTAGCATTTATAACGGAAAGTGATCTAACTTTAATTTTAGAACAATTGAAAAAATTAGAAAATAAGAATATTAAAGGAAAAATTTTATCTGGAGATTATTTAAACTTCACACTGAGATTTATCAAGAACATATCTTGGAGAAAAGATTTGAAATAGCTAGAAAAATATATAATGCTTTGGTAACTAAAATTGGCTACAAATTTATGGAAAAGTTATGAGAAACTACTTTATGGAAATGGTAATAAAATACACTATAAAAAATTTGATTATCTCTTTTCTATTGAAGGAAAATCTAATAAAACTGGCATTAGATTTTTATATAAGAATTTAACATGGTTAGGGCTTGAAATTCCAGTAGTGATAAATAAAAATAAACAGTATGAGCAAGAAGCTTTAAGAAATCCCGTTAGTTATTGTAGAATAATTAGAAAATTTGTAAGAAGCAGATATAAATATTATCTTCAGAATAAAACACCCTATTGGGAAAGGGCGAGTAGGTTTAGATATTGGAACTCAAACACTTGCTATTTCAAGCGAAAAATAGGTGAAGATTTTAGAATTAGCAGATAGAATTAATAATATTGAAAAAGAAAAAAGAAAAATTTTAAGAAAACTTGATAGGTCAAGAAGAGCTACAAATAGAAACAATTTTAACTTAGATAGAACTATAAAAAAACAAGGTAATAAAAAAGTCTGGTGGATAAGGTCAAATAGATATATTAAACTTCAACAAAATTTAAAAGAACTTTATAGAAAACAAAAAGATATAAGAAAATATCAACATGAAAAACTAGCTAATGAGATAATCTCTTTAGGGGATAATATCTATGTGGAGAAAATGAATTTCTCTGGCCTACAAAAAAGATCTAAAAAAACAGAATTAAATGAAAAAGGAAAATTTAAGAGAAAGAAAAGATTTGGAAAATCACTAGGAAACAAGGCTCCAAGTATGTTTTTAGAGATACTTGAAAGAAAACTTTTAAAATTCCAAAAAACCTTGAAAAAAAATAGATACAATGAGATAGGAGATCTTGATAAGGAAATAGTGGCAGTAGATGAAGAGATAAAAAGCTCCTATATTAATATTATTAGACAATTGTAAAAGTCATGTTTTTTAAGATTAAAAAATTCAAATTTTTAAAT
>CAMTIW010000058.1 GCA_947072665.1 uncultured Fusobacteriaceae bacterium
TATTTATTTATTTATTTATTTATTTATTTATTTATTTATTTATTTATTTATTTTTAAATTTCCAAGCTGTTTCGATTATCTTATTCACATCTGTATAAATAGGATTCCAACCTAATATTTTTCTAGCTAATTCACTTGAAGCTACAACACTAGCTGGATCTCCTGCTCTTCTTTCCACATAAACAGTTGGTATCTCTTTCCCAGTCATCTTTCTAGCTCCTTCTAACATCTCTAAAACTGAGAAACCTTCTCCATTCCCTAGATTATATATTCCATTTATATTTTTTTCTAAAGTTTTAATAGCTAAAATATGGGCTCTTACTAAATCTACAACATGAATATAGTCTCTAATTCCTGTTCCATCTTTTGTTTTATAATCATTTCCATAAACTTCTAATTGAGTTCTTTCTCCATTTGCAACTTGAAGTAAAATTGGAATAAGTGCAGTCACACCATCACCCATTTGTCCTATATTGTATGATTCATGAGCTCCACCTACATTAAAATATCTAAATATAGCATAATTTATTCCATATGACTTAGCTGCATCTATAATTATTTTTTCTGCCATTAATTTACTCATTCCATATGGATTTATTGGGTTTTGTGGGTAATTTTCTTCTACTAACCCGTCTATTGTAACATCTCCATAAGTTGCTGCTGTGGATGAAAATATTATATTTTTTACACTATATTTTTTCATCATCTCGACTATATTCATCACACTATAAGTATTGTTTAAATAATACTTATTTGGTTCTATACAACTTTCTCCAACTTTTATATATCCAGCAAAATGCATAATTGTATCTATTTTATGTTCAATAAATATATTTTCAAAAGTCTTTAAATCCCTCATATCACCTACATAAAAACGTGCTCTAGAATCTATCAACTCTCTAAAACCATTTTCTAAGTTATCTACTATTATTACCTCATATCCAGAATCTAGTAATTCGACTACTGCGTGACTGCCGATATACCCTGCTCCACCTGTTACCAGTATTTTTTTCATTTTTCACTCCCTATATAAATATTAATATTATTTTTCTCTAATTAGTGACAGTATAACATATTTATTTTTTAAAATACAAGAATAAATCATTGAAAAAAAAAGAACCAGATTACTCTGATTCTTCATTTACTAATTACTTAGTTTTTATGTTTGTAGCTTGTGGTCCTTTTTGTCCTTGAGTTAAGTCGAAAGTTACTTCTTCTCCCTCATTTAAAGTTTTGAATCCTTCTTTTTGAATTTCAGAGAAGTGAGCAAAAACGTCTTTTCCATCCTCAGCAGTTATAAATCCAAACCCTTTCTCTTGATTAAACCATTTAACTATACCTTTCATTTGGTCGTACCTCCACTATTTTTTTCAGTAAATTTATAAACCTCAATTAACTGAAGAATAATGAAGAGAACTCTCATTCCTTTATTTTCAGATAAATCCTTTATTTATAAATAACTTTATCCTTATAATAGCACTTATTGTTCTGTTTGTAAAGTATTTTTTTTTAAAAAAACAATTTATAATATTATTTTTTTAAAATTTCTATAGATTTATCTAGAATTCCATTCAAATGAGCTATAATCAAACCATAATTAGTTATTGGTGTATTCTTTTTACCAGATTCACTTATTCTAGATTGCATATTTTTTTTATTTACCATACATCCTCCACAATGAATAACTAAATCGTAATCTTCTAAATTTTTGGGATATTCTCGTCCCATTTTAAAGATAAATTCAAATTTTTTCCCAGTTTTAGCTTGTAATAATTTAGGAATTTTAACTCTTCCAATATCGTCATGGGAAGTATTATGAGTACAAGTTTCCGCTATTAATATTTTGGCTCCATCCTTAAGACCTTCTACTGATTTAGCCCCTTCTATTAAGATATCTATATTCCCTTTTTGTCTTGCAAATAAAATTGAAAAACTTGTAAGAGGAGCTCTATCTTTTAACATTATATCAACTTCTTTAAAAACTTGTGAATCAGTTATAACTAAATCTATTTTTTTTATATCTTTTAAAGTTGATTCTAACTCACTTTCTCTTATAATATGACTTTTTATTCCATGGTCTAGACAATCACGAATAAGTTGTACTTGAGGAAGAATAAGTCTTCCCTTGGGTGCTTCAGAATCGATTGGAATAACCATAACAACTGTATCACCATATTCTAATAAATCACCTATAATACTCTCTTCTTGCTCTTCAGATGATAATTTCTCTACTAATAACTCTTTAAATATTAAAATATTTTCTCTTTTTTTAGAAGATACAAAAACTATATCATTTTTAAAAAATTCTTCCTCTGAAGTATTTTTTAGCTTTAAACCCATCTCTTTAATAAGTTGAGTCTTTATATTTTCTGTTTCCACTTCACTTAATAAATCCATCTTATTAATTACAAGTAAATGAGAACTTTTATACCTTTTCAACTCTTTTATCTTTTCTTTATAATAATTTAAATCTGAATCAGTTGCATCTAAAACATAGAGAATAAAATCTGTTCTCTTAAGTTCATTTAAAGCAGTTTCTACCCTTTTATTTCCTAAAATACCAGTATCGTCTAAGCCACCAGTATCAATAAACAAAACAGGACCATAAGGTATCAGCTCCATAGCTTTAGTTACTGAATCAGTAGTTGTTCCTTTTATATCTGAAACTATGGATATTTCTTGTTCTGTTATTGCATTTAATAATGATGATTTTCCTGAGTTTGTTTTTCCAAATATTCCTATATGTTTTCTATTTGAATTTGGAGTTTTATTCATTTTTTACCCCCTTAAACAAAGAAGTCTCTTTGTCCTAATTTTATTAGTTCTAAATTTTTACGAGTTATTTCTTTCATTTTTATATTTTTAATCTTTTCCAGTTCTCTTTCTAAAATTCCAAAAACTTTTTTTTGAAGTTCATCGTCTCCATAATCCATAGCGTATTCCATGAGCGTCATGAGTGCATTGGGTTGACAGACATTTTGAATATCTCCAGATTTTGCAAGTTGCATAAATCTATCACCTGTTCTTCCACTTCTATAACATGCTGTACAATAACTTGGAAGATAACCTTCATCTATTAGTTCCTTCAATACTTCCAAAGGGGTTCTCTCATCTGCTACACTAAACTGTTGAGACTCTGCTTTTTCTTTTGTTTCCCCTTCTTTATATCCACCTACTCCAGTACATGATCCTGCACTTACTTGAGATACACCATATTTCACTACTTCTTTTCTAAGTTCAGAACTTTCCCTCGTGGATAAAATAATTCCTGTAAAAGGTACTGCTATTCTAAGTATTGCAACTAATTTTTTAAAAGTTTCATCATCTATCATATTAGGAAATTCATTTAAATCCATTCCATCTGCTTTTTTTAATCTAGGTACTGATATTGTATGAAAACCAACACCTTTTGTTTTTTCTAAATATTCATTGTGTTGCATCAATGCTATTACCTCAAATTTCCAATCTGCCAGACCAAATAAAACGCCAGCTCCAACATCATCAATTCCAGCTTCCATTGCTCTTGTAAAAGAATTTAAATGATACTCATAATTACTTTTTATAGAGTTAGGATGCATAAGTTCATAAGTTGGCTTATGATAAGTTTCTTGAAAAAGAATATATGTTCCTATATTAGCATCTTTTAATTTTTTATAATTTTCCACAGTTGTTGCGGCTATATTTATATTCACTCTTCTTATTGCACCATTATCACTTTTAGTTGAATAAATTGCATCAATTGAATCTATAATATAATCTATATCACAATTATTTGGATCCTCTCCAACTTCCAATGCCAATCTTTTATGTCCCATTTTTTCAAGTAATTTAACCTCTTCTTGAATTTCAACTCGATTTAATTTTCTTCTATCAAATTTATTATCTCTTTTATAACCACAATAGACACAATTATTAACACAATAATTACTTATGTAAAGAGGTGCAAAAACAACAATTCTATCTCCATATATTTCTTTTTTCATTTCACCAGCAATTTTATATATTTCTTTTAATTGTTTATCTGTATTTGAATTAAGTAAAGTTACAACATCTTTCACATCTAAAGTTTTTCTTAATCTAGCTTTTTTTAAAACTTCTTCCACTTGACTATCTGAAATATTTTTTCCCTGGTTAAGAAGTTCATCTATCAATTTTTCATTAATAAAATTTAGTTCTTTTGTTTCTATTATTTTCTTTTCCATATTATGTTATCTCCTCTATTCATAACAGCATTAAAACCAACACTATCAATTTTCTTAATTATATTCTTCAATTCTTCTGCAGATTCATCTTGTACAAATTTTTTTCCGTCATAAAGAGAATATTTTTTTCTATTCTCAAAGGGTGAAAGATTAGGCATTATCACATTAGCTCCCACTCTAAATCCTTTTTCTCTCCCTTCTGGATCCAGTGTTCCAAGAGCTGTAGTTGCTGGAAGCAAAACTTCTGGCAAAAGTAATCTAACAATACTTAACATTACTAAAACTATCTCTACATTACCATTTTCTAAATGCCCCATGGGAGTATCTTTTTGCGGAATAAAAGGACCTATTCCTACCATTTCAGGTTTTAACTCCTTTATAAATCTTAAATCTTTTACAAAATCTTCATTTGTTTGATTAGGAAGCCCTATTAAAAAACCTGCACCTGTTTGATATCCAATCTCTTTTAAATCATTCAAACATTGCCTTCTATTTTCAAAACTCATATTGGGATGAACACTTTCATAAATTTCCCTGGTAGCTGTTTCATGCCTCAATAGATACCTATCTGCCCCTGCATCATAAAGAGTTTTATAACTATCTCTGCTTCTTTCGCCTAAAGAAAGAGTTATTGCACAATCTTCAAATTTTCCTTTTATTGTTCTTATTACCCTACAGAGTATTTCATCTGTAAAATAAGCATCCTCTCCTCCTTGCATAACAAATGTTCTATATCCTAAACTATACCCTCTAATACAACAGTTTATAAGTTCTTCTTCAGTTAGTCTATATCTATTTGCATTTTTATTACTATTTCTGATTCCACAGTACATACAATCTTTTTTACAGAAATTTGAAACTTCAATCAAACCTCTTAAAAAAACTGTATTTCCATATGATTTCATTCTAGTCATATAAGATTTTTCAAAAAGATAATTTTTGTTCTCTTCATTTAAATTATTTAATAAAGTTAAAAGTTCTTTATCTGAAAGATTATTTTCATTATATAACTTATCTATTATTTTTTTCATCCTACTCCTTTCTTTTAATTTATCATTTACTAATTGTTGATTTTTTTTATAAACTTACACTTAGTATAATATTTTTTCGTTAAAGAATCAACTCTTTTCATTTTTAAACTGATAACAATATCTTGAAATAAAAAAATTTAGAGACTCTATCTAAGATTTTACTTGATAGAGTCTCTAATTAACAATTAACTTAAATATATATTTTTTTTATTTTTTTATACTTTTAAAAAATAAAACTGTAGAAATAATAGATAATGCTATTCCAAATATATATCCTGAAAATTCTGGTAAACCTAACCCTTCTTTTGCTATGATAATATATGTAGACACTACCATGGTCATAAATATAGCCGGTATAACTGTTATCCAATAATTTTTCCCTTTACTCTCTAAATATTTTGAAGCTGTCCAAAGAGCTACTGTTGCTAAAGTTTGATTAGACCATGCAAAATATCTCCATAAAATAGCAAAATCAATAAAGCAAAGAGCTATTCCAATTGCAAATAATGGAATTGCAATTACAAATCTATTCATAATTGGACCTTGTTTATATTTAAAAGAATCTGCTATTGTTAATCTTGCACTTCTAAATGCTGTATCTCCTGAAGTTATAGGACAAGCAACTACTCCAAGAATAGCAAGAACTCCTCCAAATTTTCCAAGTAGAGATACTGAAACTTTATTTACAACTACTCCTGCACTCCCTGCAGAAGCTAGTCCAGCTGTTCCATCAAAGAATGACATTGCTACAGCTGCCCATACCAATGCAACAATTCCTTCAGCTATCATGGAACCATAAAAAACTCTTCTTCCCTCAGATTCTTTCTTCATACATCTAGCCATCATTGGCGCTTGTGTTGCATGGAAACCTGAAATTGCACCACACGCTATAGAGATAAATAAGTAAGGAAATATAGAAGTTCCCTTGGGGTGTAAATTCATATTTGAAAAATCAAAATCTGGTATTGGTAAATTTTGAGAAACAATACCATATCCTATTCCAGCAGCCATAATTAATAAACATAGCCCAAATACTGGGTATAGCTTTCCTATCAATTTATCTACTGGTAAAATTGTTGCTAAAATATAATAAATAATAATAATAACAACTAATACCATTTCATTTATTCCTGTCATATCATTTAAAATACTCGCTGGAGATTTTATAAAAACAACCCCAACAAGAACTAAAAGAACAACTGAAAATACTCTCATAATCATTTTAGCTTTGTCACCTAGATATGTTCCTACTAATTCTGCAACAGATGCCCCGTCATGTCTTACTGACATCATCCCTATTAAAAAATCATGGACAGCACCACCAAAAATACACCCGAAAACTATCCACAAGAAAGCTGCTGGTCCCCACATAGCTCCTGCTATTGCTCCAAAAATTGGGCCTGTTCCTGCTATATTCAAAAACTGAATTAAAAAAGTTTGCTTCCAATCCATTTCCACATAATCTACTCCATCAGCAAGTCTTTTTGCTGGTGTAATTATAGAATCGTCAATTCCAAAAACTTTTTCTACAATTTTTCCATATATAAAGTATCCTAAAATAAGTGCTATAATAGAACCTAAAAATAATGTCATATAATTCCTCCAAGTACAATATTTTTTTTGCAAAGTAAAAACTTAACGTGCTTCCATATTATACTCTTCCCTATTAAAAATCAAGTTTTTTTTATAAAAAGTATTTTTTTATTATTTAATAGTTATTTAATAGCTTTATTTTTCTATTTTGATACATTTTTTAATTTTTAGGCTTGAAACTTTCAAGTTTTAAGTTCCAATATTTCCCCTCTTCTTTTAAAATAAAATATGCACTATAAATATTTCCTTTGCTAGACTTTAAATTTTCAAATAAAACCTTTTCACCTCTTATAAATTTTAAGGCATCTTCTTTAGTTAAATTAGGTATCATTTTACTGGATTTCCAAATAGAATAATTACACTTGGGCTCATCTCTATATCCATCACAGTAAAAAGCTTTTCCATTCTCATATATATTTTTACCACATTTAGGACAAATAGCAATTACTTCCCTTGTATCTTCCCTAGGTGGACCATTATATTCCGATTGGAATTTTTCTATTTTTATATCTTTAGTAATTATTTCCTCTAATTCTTTATTTGTAAGAGCTGTTAATTCTTCTAATTTCGCTTCTCCTTTATAAACTTTTTTTTGAAGTTTAGAAAATTCAACAGATTTTTCTTTATATATATTTATCTCTAATCTATCCAATATCTCTATTAATTTTTCTCCTAATTCTTCAATAGAATAAGTTGAGCCTTTTTGATATATATATCTATATTTTTTTGCATTTTCAACAATACCAGTTCTAGTAGCTTCTGTACCAATCTCTACTCCTTGTAATATTGCCTTATACTCTTCATCTTCTGACTCACCATCTTTTTTGAAAGGGTTCTTTAAATAGTTAGCTAAATCTTCCTCTGTAACTTTTTTAGGTGGTGATGTTTCTTTTTCTACAGGACTAAAATCCACTATAAACTCTTCACCTTTAACTAATTGAGGCAGTTGATTTTCAAATTTTTCAGGTTCATACTTATAAAAACCTATACTTTTTATAGATTCTCCATTTAATTTAAACTCTTCTTTTCCTACATTTATAATCATAGTTACTTTTTCTGTAATAGTTTCTTCATTTAAAAAATTAGATATAAATCTATTGAGTACTGTCTTATAAACAATTTCTTCACTAAATGTAAGTTTATTAGGTTTTTTTACAGTTGGAATAATAGCACTATGGGACTCAATTTTTGAATCATCAAATATTTTTTTCCCATCTTTAAAAATCAAATTATGTTCTGAGAGTGTTTTTATTATGCTTTTAACCTTATCTTTTTCATTTTCAGCCAAAAACTCTGTATTAGTTCTAGGATAGGTAATGAACCCTTTCTCATAGAGTGATTGTATGATTTCTAAAGATGTTGTAAAGTCAATTTTATTCTTTTTAGAAAGTAAACCCTGTAATTTCGATAGAGAAAATAACTTTCCCGGTTGTTTTTTTATAGATTTTTTCTCTATTTTTTTTACTATCCCTTTAAAATTATTTAATTGTATCGCAAATTCCTCTGCTTCTTTTTTTTCATTTTCTTCAAATTTTTTATTTCTAAGCACAAGAGGAATTGGAATCCCATCTTTTTCTGTTCTACTTTCCAATTGGAAATATTTTTTCTTGATAAAATTTCTGATTTCCATTTCTCTATCATAAATATATTTAACAACCGGTATCAAAACTCGCCCAATAGGTAATAATTTATTGGCTTTAAGTGAGACATAACGGGTTAAATTTATTCCAAATAACCAATCCATAAAAGTACGAGCGTAGCCCTCTTGACCTAGTAGATGAAATTTACTGTTACTTTCTAAATTCTCCATTTGATTTCTTATTGTAATTTCAGTTTGTTCTGGTAGCCATAATCTAGTTACTTTTTTAGTTGTTTTTATTTCTTTAATTATAATATCTATAATTATTTGTCCTTCTCTATCTGCATCTCCAGCATTTACAATTTCAGTTACTTCTTTTCTCATGGAAAGTCTTTTTATTATTTCAACTTGATGTGCTACACCTTTATCCACTTCTTCAATTCCTGTTTCTATATTTTTTTTACTTTTTATTTTAAATTCAAAAGGATTAGGAATATAAGGAAGGGAGACCTCTTTCCATTTATTCTTTTTCCCTAAATAATCATCCACATTTTTAAGACCAAAAAGGTGACCAAAAGCCCAAGTAATTATATATTTATCACTCTCAATATACCCATCACCTTTTTTACTAGCTCCTAAAGCTAAAGCTATATTCTTTGCTAAACTTGGTTTTTCTGCAATTATTAACTTCAATTTTATTCTCCTCGATTTTTTATTTATACTTTTATTATATCATAAATTATACATATTTATATCAGTTCTAATTTTTTTTTATTTTAAAAAAAATTGACTTTTATTAAATCAAGAAGTACTATTATATTACTAATAACTATATAAAACAGGAGGAAAATTATGAGTTTTAGATTTTACATGCCACCACTTAGCTTTACAGGCCCTGGTTGTTTAAAAGATGGATGTGATGAAATTGCTAATTTAGGTTTTCATAAAGCATTGATTGTCACTGGAAAAATTGTTACAAAGGTTGGAATTTTAAAAAAATTAACAGATTTTTTAGATGGTCACAAAGTATCTTATACTATATACAATGAAACAAAAGCTAATCCAACTACCAAAAATGTACATGATGGATTGAAAATTTTAAAAGAAGAAAACTGTGATTTCCTTATTTCACTAGGTGGTGGTTCTCTTCATGACTGCGCTAAAGGAATAGGTATTCTAGCTACAAATGGTGGAAATATTAAAGACTATGAGGGAATCAATAAATCAAAAAAACCTCAACTTCCTTTAGTTGCTATAAATACAACTGCTGGAACTGCAGCAGAAATGACTATTTTTTCTATTATTACAGATGAAGAGCGACATATAAAAATGGCTATTGTAGATAAACATATGAATCCTACCTTAGCTATTAATGATCCAGAACTAATGATTAATATGCCAAAAGGACTTACTGCTGCAACTGGAATGGACGCTTTAACCCATGCTGTGGAAGCTTATGTATCTATCGCTGCCACTCCTATAACTGATGCTTGTGCTCTAATGGCTATGAAATTAATCTCAGAATATCTAAGAAAAGCAGTGGAAAATGGTGATGATTTAGATGCTAGAGATAAAATGGCCTATGCAGAATATCTTGCTGGAATGGCCTTTAACAATGCTAGTTTAGGTTATGTTCATGCCATGGCACATCAATTAGGTGGTATGTATGATCTTCCTCATGGAGTCTGTAACGCTATTTTACTTCCATATGTACAAGAATATAATTTAGAAGTTGTTCCTAAAAAACTGAAAGATGTTGCAAGAGCAATGGGAGTAAATATTCACGGGATGAATGACTTAGAAGGTGGAAAAGCAGCTATAGAAGCTATAAAAACTCTTTCTTCTGACATTGGTATTCCAAAAGGAATTCTTGAACTAGGTGCAAAAGAAGAAGATTTAAAAACTTTAGCTGAAAATGCATTAAAAGATGCCTGTGGATTCACAAATCCTAAGCAAGCTACACTGGATGAAATTATTGCCATATTTAAAAAATCTTTATAATGGCTTTTAACAAAAAAAATATAGAAAATTCTTCAAGGATTTTCTATATTTTTTAATTTTATTATTAACCGATCTGCAGATTTACCTATATTTTTTCTCTTAACTGATATCATTCCCAATTGATTTGTTGTGTTGCAGTGTGTTCCACCACATGGAACAGAATAATCAAGACATTTCCAATACATGGCTGAATGATTTAATGTTGCATTGGCACGTTCTGAAATATTTACCTTTATTATAAATTCTTCTCCAATTTCATAATCTTCATATTCAGCTTCAAGGATATGTACAATGGAGTCTTCTACATTAATAATTGAAAAATCATCTAAATAGATTGTTTTTCCCTTTATTTTTCTAGTATCTACAAAAGATATCATTTCATTATTTTTTGTTCTTATCAACTTGCCTTTATCACCAATTTGTGCTCCACCTTCTGGATATGCCACAGTTTTGTCAAAAATTAATCCTTCCTTTGTTTTTCCTATTAATTTAGCTTTGCATGATGATTGAAATTGGTTTTTATAATATATTTTTTCTGTTTGCATAACTCACCTCATATTGCTAAATTTGAAATTCTACTCTTGTTTTAATAATGTTAGGGTGAGAATTCTCCCACCTCTATAGGTGGTGAGATGAATCGCTTATTTTTTATCTTTTCATTGAATTTTATAGATGAAAATGGTATAATTTTCATATCAGTAAAAACTAATAAAAAATTGTTGTAACAATGATTTTAGATATTAACAAATATTCAGTCTTTAGTCTAAATTATCGTATCGTCTTCTGTGTGAAATATCGCAGAAAAGTTATTGATGAAACAATATCTTTGGAAAGAATTTTTTTGGTCCAGGAGCTTTCTTTTACTAACTGTTGGAGGAGCACCAATTGAAGTAGTAAAAAAATATATTCAAAATCAAGGTGAATAGGAGGTGAATCAAAATGAAGTATAATAAAGCTTTCAAGTATAGAATACTACCTAATAAAGAACAAGAGGGTGTAAATAAAATAATTACTCCTGCTACTTTGAAAGATAAATTTC
>CAMTIW010000059.1 GCA_947072665.1 uncultured Fusobacteriaceae bacterium
TGTTTTTTGTTTCAATATACATTAAAAAGAAAAAAGATTAAAAATATAATCTTAAGAATAAATCATATGGGAGACATATTAGTTTCAGCTCCACTTAGAATATCAAAAATTGATATTGAAAAGTTTCTTCTTTTGAATAAAGAGTGGATAGAAAATCGAAAAAGTAATTTATCACTAAAATATTTATCTTTTTCTCCTTTAAAAAATGATTTCTATTATTTATTAGGAAGTCCTTATAATCTTTCAACTGAGACACCTATAGACTTACAAGAGAAGATTAAATTCTTCTCAAATTTTTATAAAAAAAAATCTTTAGAGTTTATACCACCTCTTATAGAGAAATATTTAAGTCTAACTGGACTAAATGCTGATCATATAACCTTTAGAATTATGAAAACACGATGGGGCAGTTGTAACAGTAATAAAAAATATCTTAATTTTAATTCTATTTTAGTTGCGAGTAATATAGAATCTATTGAATATGTCGTTTTACATGAAATTGCACATCTTAAATTTCCAAATCATAAAAAAGAATTTTGGGACTTTATTAGTGAATATATGCCTGACTGGGCTACTCGAAAAAAAAATTTAATTTTTTTCGAATTATAATTTAATTTACTATTAGAAATTAGGAGGATTTGAATATGATTGCAGCATTTTTTGATATTGATGGGACAATTTATAGGGATTGTCTACTTATTGAGCATTTTAAAAAATTAATTAAGTACGAATTAGTTGATATTAACGAGTATGAAGATAAAGTAAAAAGGTCCTTTAAGCTTTGGGATGAAAGAAAGGGTGATTATGATGATTACTTACAAGATTTAACAGAAACATACGTTTCTGTTATAAAGGGTCTTTCCTCTCAATATAATAATTTTATTGCTGATAGAGTAGTAGAATTAAAGGGTGACAGGGTATATAAATATACTCGTGATCGTATTAAGTGGCACCAAAATCAAGGTCATTTAGTTATTTTTATATCTGGAAGTCCTGATTTCCTTGTGGAAAGAATGGCTAAAAAAATGGGAGCTTCTGATTTTTTAGGATCTAAGTACATCTTTAATGATGATAAATTAACTGGAGAAATTGAACCTATGTGGGATACTCCTAATAAAATTAAAGCTATTAACTCTTTTAAAGAAAAATACAATATTAATTTAAGTAAAAGCTTTGCTTATGGGGATACTAATGGTGATTATGGAATGTTTACTCTTGTAGGAAATCCTAAAGCAATTAATCCTTCTAAAGAATTAATTAAAAATATAAAAGAAAATAGTAGTTTAAGAGATTCTTGTGAAATTATAATTGAAAGAAAGGATGTCATTTATCATCTATCTTCTGCTAATATTGATGTTGAATAATTTAAATATAAAAAATCATCTAATTTAAAATTAGATGATTTTTTATTTATAATTTTTATTTAACTACTTCTCCATTAATCATTACCACTTTAGGTGAAGTAACTGAAACAAATGGTTTTCTTTTCCAAATTATTATATCTGCATCTTTTCCTTTTTCAATAGATCCAACCCTTTCGCTAACCCCCATTATTTTAGCTGGAATAGTTGTAACCGCTGCTAAAGCTTTCCATTCATCCATTCCACTTTCTATTGCTAATCCTACACAAATAGGAAGGTACTCTAATGGAATTACAGGAGCATCTGTTATAATGGCAAAATCTAAACCTCTGTTGCTAATTTTAGCTACATTTTGAAAAGATTTTCCTTTCAACTCTATTTTTCCTCTAGCACCTAGAGAGGGTCCTAATATTAAAGGATAATTTTCTTCTACCAATTCATCCAAAACATCAACAGCACATGTACAATGATCTAAAGTTAACTTTAAGTCATACTCTTTTGCTATTCTTATAGCTGTTAAAATATCATCCCCTCTGTGCACATGTGCCTTTAAAGGTATCTCTTTATTTATAACACATAACATCGCTTCTAGTTTTGCATCATATTTATGCTTTTCATCATTTCTATATTCAATTGTCTTTTCTATCATTTCTCTCAATAAAGCTGCTATTCCCATTCTAGTTATAGGAGTTTTATTTTTCCCATTATAATTTTTTTTAGGATTTTCTCCAAAAGCTATTTTCATTCCAATAGGAAATTTTACAATCATCTTGTCTACTCTTGTTCCATGAGTTTTTATACAAGCATATTGACCTCCGATTACATTAGTTGACCCAGGTCCTGTTCCAACAGTTGTAATTCCAGCTTGAAGTGCCTCTTTAAATGTTACATCTTGAGGATTTATCCCATCTATAGCTCTCATGTTTGGTGTTATAGGATCATTTTTTTCATTATGATCTATCCCTTCAAAACCTTGACTATCTCCTTTCATCCCTAAATGAGTGTGGGCATCTATTAATCCACTTGTTACATACAAACCTTCTGCATCTATTATCTCATCTACATGATAAATAATTTCTTCAGAATAATCTACAACTTGAAAAATAATTTTGTCTTCAATATAAATATTTTTTAGTTCCTCTTTTTTTATATTTGGATCTAGAACCAATGCTCTTTTTATTAATTTCATATTTTTTGTAGTATCAAATACTTACTACATCCCCCTTTTTATTGTATTTTTTATTAGAATATTTATGTTTTTATTTATTTAATTAGTTAAATGTAAATATGAACCTGGTCCAATTGGTAATCCTAAAAAATACCAAATTATCATCATTGTTGTTAACGTTAGTAATATTACTATTGAATATGGTAAAGTTAGTGCAAAGACAGTTCCAAACCCTGACTCCTCTCCTGATTTATTTTTTATAATTTTTCCTTCAGCTTCATATTGAGCAATTAATCCTAATATTACAGGAATTGATGAATGAAGTGGAGATATTATATTTGTTGATGAATCTCCTATTCTAAATGCTAACTGTGCATAAGCTGGTGATATATTTAAAAGAGAAAACATTGGAACAACCATAGGAGCTAATAATATCCATTTTGTTGATCCTGAAGTCATCATCGGATTTATTAATGTTGTAATTAAAATAACTAACAATAATAGTGGTAAAGGTCCAACATTTGCCTCTTTTACAAAAAAAGACATTTTTATTGCTATTATTTTAAAAATATTTGATTTATTAAGAATTTCAATAAATATTGCTGTTGATAATAATGTTACCATAAGTGGAATAGCTTGTGATAATCCTGATTGTAGTAACTTTGGAATATCCCTAGTACTTTTTATTGTTTTATTTCCTATCCCATACCCTATTCCTATACATGAAAACATAAAGAAAATAACTGGAACAATTGAAGATAATAATGGTGATGTTGGTAAAAATGTTCCTAAATCATTTTTAAAAAATGCATTATCAGGAAGGCATAAAATTCCCATAATAACAACAAATAATAATGCACCATATCCTGAAAATCTTAGTCCTCTTTTCTCATTAGTACTTAATTTAAAGTCATTTAATAACTCATCATTAAGTCCCAGTGATGTATCGCCTACTAATTTAACTATAAATTTTTCTGTAAATATTGTTAATACTACTGTTAAAACTATCGTAGCTGAAGCCATAAAATAATAATTACATAACGGATTTATTGCTACTTTAAGACCTAATGCTCCAGCAGCTTGTTCTGTAACTCCTGCTAACATTGCATCTGTTCCTGCTAAAAATAAATTTGCTGTAAACCCCCCACTACATGCTGCATATGCCGCTATAATTCCAATTTTAGGATTTCTTCCTAAAGAAGCAAATAATAGTCCCCCAATTGTTATTGCAAATATTGTTCCTGCATCAGACATAATATTTGCATTTACTGATACAAATATTAGGGCAGCTGTTACTAATCCTTTAGGGGCATTTAATAAATATTTTCTCATTAAAGCATGAAAAAACCCTGTTTTTTCTACAAAACCTATAGACATCATCATTAAAATTACAATTTTTAATGATGGAAACTTTACATAGATTTCTGGAATTCTTGAAACTAGACTTCTCATATATTCAAAGGAAAATAGATTTTTAACCGATACAGTTACAATCTTAGATTCATTTAATGATCCTTTTATATTTTCAAGATACGTAACTTCAACTCCCATTTTATTGAGTAAAAAAGAGATAAAAAGAGTAACAATACTAAAAATTCCAAATAATATAAAAGGATGTGGCAGTTTATTACCATATTTTTCAATTAATTTTATAAATTTTTGTAATTTTTTATTTTTTTTCACTTTTCCCTCTCCTTTGTACTCTTAGCTTCAGTATCAGCATTATACATTCATCATCTGCTTTTGTCAAACTATTATAGAACAAAAAAGTTTATTTCAATTCACTTTATCTTTATTTAAACTATTTAAACAATAAAAAAAACTTAAACATTTTTTATTGTTTAAGTTTTTTTTATTGTTTTTTATTTCTTAATTCTTCCTTTTTCTTTTAAATAAATTCTATTAATTTTATACCTCTTTTATTATAATCTTTTCTAAAGGTAACTTAGGTACAAAATGTTCTCCGTCTACTCTATAATAAGTTAGCTGCCCCTCTTTTCCTGGCACTATTGAAATTTTTTCTTTTCCCTTTCCTATAGCGATTAAATAATGTGATTTATATTTCTCATCTAAACCAACTATTTTATTTACTTCGCTCTTATTATAACTCCCAATAATACACATATCATATCCTAACTCTTTTATTTTTAAAACCATATTCTGGCTTGCAAGTCCCATATCAAAGTTTAACATTCCCTCTGAAACATTTAAATTTTCTTGTGAGCATAGCATTATATAAGCTGAGGGTCCTTCTGATATTTCTGGGTTCCATTCTATTGCTCCTGCCCATTTAGTAAGAGGAAAAATCTTATCTAAAGTCTCTTTTGTATTTATAATTACATATTTAATTCCCTGTAAATTTCTAGCAGATCCTGCATATCTTGTTACATTTACAATCTCTTCTAATATTTCTTTTGATATTACTCTATTCTCAAAAGATCTATTACTTCTACTCTTTATCATTATATTTTCTAGATAACTTCTTCTTGAATTTTCTACTGCTTCTTCTATAAATTTTGCTACTCCATTTTCTGAATTAGTTAATGTTTTATGAACTATTTCATTTTTTAATTTTTCATTAGCATTTCCCATAGCAACACCATACTTAACATATTTTAGCATTTCATAATCATTTAATTCATCTCCAAAAGCTATGCAATTATCTTTAGAAATATCCAATATATCGATAACTTTTTTTACTGCTGTTCCTTTATTTACCCCCTTATTCAATATCTCTAAAAAATATGAACTTGAGTATGTGAAATCTACATATTCTCCTATCTCTTTACTTAACTCACTTTCTATCTCTTTTAATTTATCGTACTCTTCAAAAAAAAGTGCTTTAGTTGTTTCTACTTTTTCTAAATCATAAAAATCTATCTCTTTAGGTTCTATTTTAGATAAATTTTTATAAAATGTTGATTTTTCACTCTCTTTATTTTCTACAAACCAGTCATTTCCAATATATAAATTTAAATGAACATTTTTTTTCTTGGAATACTCTATTAATTTTCTTGTTATCTCTTCTTTTATAGGATTATGATATATAACCTCATTATTTTTTGTATCTATAATTTTAGCCCCATTATAAGATATTACTATCCCTTCTAATCCTATGCTATCTAAAATTTTTTTTGCTGAAACATGTGCCCTTCCTGTTGCTAAAATAAGTTGTTTTCCCTCTTTTACAAAATTATTCAAAGCTTTTTTTGTATACTCCGTTATCTCTTTTTTTTCATTTAAAAGAGTTCCATCAATGTCTGAAATCAATAATTTTATATCCATATCTTCCCCTTTATAATTTGTGTTATTTTTAGTATATCAAAATACATTTAAATAAAAAATATAATTTTACTTTAAACAGTTTTTTTGTTACAATTTAAAATGTATATTAGAATTTTTAATATGTATTTTAAATTATATTTAATGAGAGGATTTTTATGAATTTTACACTAATAATATTTTTAAATTTTTTATTATATATCAACATTTTTTCGCAAAATGATATTATAAAAAACAATAATAACAACAATAATATAGATATCGATTTTATATTGGAAACTACTAAAGAAAATAATCCGAATATCAAAATAAAAGAGATTGAATCAGATATAAATAAAATAGAAGTTTCTAAATCATTTAAAAATCTAATATTACCTCCAGTATCTCTTTCTCAATCTAAAAATTTAGATAATTTAAAAAGTAAAGATGCTAAATTTCAAAAACTAGAAGCACGAATTGAAGTTTTTGAAGGTGGAAAATCATATTATACGTATAAACAAGCAAAAGTTAATGATGAAATTTCAGAAAAAAATATATTTCTTACCACTTTAGAATACCAAGAGAAAGCCATTGAACATTACTTTAATGTACTAAATTATAGAAAGCAAATTGAAATAACAACTTTAGTTATAAATGCATTAAAAAATCAGAGTAAAAAATTAAGTAGCTTATTTGAAAATGGACAACAAATCGCTCTTTCTGAAATCTATAAAATTGATGCTGACATAGAACTAAATAATGCTATTAATATTGATAATAAGCAAAATGAACAAACTAATATAGAAAATCTATACACACTTTTAGGAATAGAATTAGACTCTGACAATAATTTTTTAGAGTTTTCTATTGATAAATACTTAAAAAATAAGATAAATTATAAAGAAGATGAAAAAAATTTGCTAGCTAATAGCTCTATAATTCAAAGAGAAAAGCTAAAAGTTCAAGCTGCTGAATATGATGTTAAATTAGCTAAAGCTGACTTATATCCTACAGTACATGCTAGTTCTAAATATGTTATTTATGATGATGAAAATGATTCTAATGAAGGTTGGATGGTAGAAGTTGGATTCAAACTCCTTTTCGCTTGGGGTGGAACATTAGATTCTGTAAATCAAAGTAAAAAAAATCTTGAAATTAGCCGATTAAATTTTGAAAATAATTCAAAAAATTTAAATGTTAAATTTCGTGAACAGTATAGAATGATGCAAAGTTTATATGGTCAACTTTTAGCTCAAAAAAAAAGATTATACCTTCTAAATAAAAACATGACTTTAGATACTTTAAGATACGATAATCAACTTATAAGTACTTTTGATTATCTTAACTCTATCAATGAATTAAAGAAATCTCAAGAAGAGTATTATAGATTACAAAGGAATCTTGTTTTAACTACAATAAAATACGAAAATTTAGCACGTTAAAAGGGAGTTTATGCAGTATGAAAAACAAATTAATATCAATCTATCTAGTAATTTCTATTATAGTTACAATTCTTCTTGTAATATATTTTGTTACTATTAATTCTAACTTTAATAAGAAACCTATTATCGGTTCAGTGGAAAAAATAAATTTCACCCCTCAACTTTCTTATACAGGAGTTGTTGAAAGTTCTAAATTATACCCTCTTTATATTGAAACAGAAGGGATTGTGGAAGAAGTTTTTATTAAAGAGGGTAGCTACGTAAAACAAGGTGAGCCTCTAGTAAAATTTTCTCAAAGTAGTCTTTTTAATCTTAATAAACTGCTTAAAATAAATGAACTTGATATTAATGAAATATTATTAAAATTAGAAACTTTAGAATATGGAACATCAAAATTAGAATTAGATACTAAAAATTTAGAGAAAAAGAATATAGAAGATCAAATTAGAGCAACTAATCGAAAAATACCTATATTAACCAGTGAAGCAGATGCTCTTAGAAAAAGATCAAATGCTCTTTATTCTCTTTTTGAACAAGGTGGAATTTCTGCTATTGAAGCCAATAAATCTTCAACAGAAGCTAGTAAAAAAGAGGCTGAATTAGAAGATTTAAAAATGAATTTAGAACTTTTAAAACAAAAATATAACCTTACTTTTTTAGGATATGAAAGTTTAAAAAGAGATATTAAAATGCAAAAAATGCAATATAACTCTACTCTTTCTAAATTAAATCTTTCTAAAAATGAATTATTACAAAAAAGTAAAGAATTAAAAGAGCCATTAAAATCTCCTATTAATGGAATTATCGTAAAAGTTGACATCTCACCTGGAAGTAATATTTCGGCTGGTTCTAGACTTTTTTCTATAGCTGAGCAAGGAAATAAAATTATAGTTATTAAAGTTCCTCTTTCAGAACTCTCTTTTATCAATAATAATGAAAATATTCAAGTGTTTTACTCTGAAAAATCTTCAACTCCTATAATTGGAAAACTACAAAGAATATCTAACATTGCAAACTCTATGAATAATAATTCAGAAAGAGTTGTTGATGTGGAAATTTCTATCCCT
Source organism: uncultured Fusobacteriaceae bacterium (assembly GCA_947072665.1). Taxonomy (GTDB): domain Bacteria; phylum Fusobacteriota; class Fusobacteriia; order Fusobacteriales; family Fusobacteriaceae; genus JAGNZR01. Next base: position 8,300 of record CAMTIW010000059.1, read on the forward strand.
CCTGATAGTAATCTTAATATAGGTTTTAATGCCACAGTACTTATTACTGCCCCTGAAAGACAAGATATACTAGTTATAGATTCAAAAAGTGTTTTCTTTGAATCTACTCACCCTTTTATCCTGATATCTCAAAAAGGTGAAATAAAAAAATTTCCAATTAAATTAGGAAAAATTGCAGGAAACAACATCGAAGTTTTAAATTTAACTCAGGGAGAAAAATATATAATTAACCATGAAGATTTTGAAAATCTTAAAAAAAATAATCAAATAAATTAAATAAATTAAATAAAAAAATGATGTTTTAAATATAAAACATCATTTTTTATTTAATTTATTTATTAGAATTAATTCAGTAAATTATTTTCCAAACAATCTATCTAATAATGAACCTGATTCTTGACTTTGTTGGCTCTGATTTTGATCTTGACTACTTGTTTCAGTATTAGAGTTAGATGTAGATTTTAATATTCCAGCTATTCCATTTTGGAATTTAGTATCTTGCTCAAGTGAAATTTGTCCACTTTTAACTAAAAACTCTCTTCCTCCACTTGTAGCTACTAATCCATTTTTTGAATTAAGATTCTGCTGAATTAAAGTTCCATTTTGAATATTATCTTGAATAAATTGAAATTTTTCAGGAACATATAAACCTTTATTTATAAGTTTTTGATAGAAGTCTCCCCAAATTGGAGCGGCTCCACTTCCTCCTGTAATATTTCCAGCAATTGGCTTATTATCATCATACCCTAAATAAATAGCTGTTGCGTACTTAGGAGTTATTCCTGCAAACCAAACCGTTCTATTTTCATTAGTTGTTCCTGTTTTTCCACCTTGATCAATTAAATTTCCATTTCTGTCTTTAACTTCTGAATTTTTTGAAGTACCATTTCTTACAGAACTTTGTAACATATAAGTTATTAAACTTATATCTAAACTATCATATTTTTTTTCTTTTTCTATGCTTTGAGAATAAATAAGGTTACCATGTTTATCTTCAATTTTTTTTACTAGTAAAGGTTTTACTGAATAACCTCCATTAGAAAACATTGAAAAAGCCTGTGCCACTTGAACAGGTGTCCCTTCATAAGAACCTAGTGAAGCAGTTAAGTTATTTGGAAGTGCAAAATTTACACCTGTATTCTCTATTGTTTCCTTTAAAGCTGGAATCCCAACCCTCTGTAATAGCTTTATTGAAACCATGTTTAAAGATTTATCTAAAGCTTCTAAAAGAGTTACTTGACCATAGTATTTATTACCATAGTTTCCTGGTTCCCATTTCCCAAATTTAACAGGAGAATCATCAATTATAGTATTTATACCTGCTCCTCCTGCAAGAGCTGTAAAATATAAAAACGGTTTTGCAGATGATCCTAACTGCCTTCTTGCCATACTTCCTCTATTGAAATTTCCTGTTTTATAATTTTTTCCACCTATTATTGCTACTATATCTCCAGTACTTGTATCTATTGTAGCCATTCCTACTTCTAATCCATCTCTAGATTTTAATAAATTGTTTTTTTCTACAACTTCTTTTGCAGTTTTCTGAATTTCTAAATCTAGTGAAGTATAAATTTTTAATCCATCACTATATATTTGTTCTTCAGTGAAAACCCTTTCTCCATTTTCATCTTTATAGTTCTTTAAGAAACTATAAATTAAATCTGTATACTCAGGAACACTACTTTCTGTTCTTGATTCTTTCTCATAAATAAAAGTTACTTTATTTAAATTATACTTAGATATATCTGTATTTTTTTCAAATAGAATAAACTCATGTGCCATTGCTTTTTCATAATCTGATTTTGTTATTACTCCATCTTGATACATTGAGTTTATAATAGAATGTGCTCTTTTTAGAGCATTATCTAATCTTCTTCTAGGATTATATTTTTCTGGTCTATTTGGCACTCCAGCTAATAAAGCAGATTCCGCTATATTTAATTCGCTAGGTAGCTTTCTGAAGAATTGTCTAGACGCAGCTTTTATTCCATAAGCTCCTCCACCAAAATATATCTCGTTTAAATATTTTTCTAAAATTTCATCTTTTGTATATAAACTTTCTATTTTAAAAGCAATAAGAACTTCTTTTACTTTTCTTGAAAGTTTCTTTTCATTTGTTAAAAAAGCATTTTTAGCTAGTTGTTGTGTTATTGTACTTGCTCCTTGAACAGCTCTTCCTTGTGTTAAATTTATAAACAATGACATAATATTTCTTTGAATATTTATCCCATAATGATTATAAAAATTTTTATCCTCTATAGATATAAAAGCTTTTTTTACATTATCACTAACTTCAGAAATAGGGATAATTTCTCTTTTTTCTTTATAAATACTATCGATCAATATCCCATTTCTATCATAAATACTTGTTGGAATAGATGGGTTATACGTCGATACTAGTTGTTCTATATTAGGTAATTCTTTGTAATTTTTATATACATAAATACCTGCCACACTTCCAACTACTGCCATTACTAAGAAAATTATTATACTTATACTTATAATTATTTTAGTTCCCGTTTTCATATACACCTCTAATTAAACTTAACTATTATATATTAATATTAATTTTTATTTTCATTCTTTCTTCTAAGTTGTCCACAAGCTCCATCTATGTCTCCACCTTTTTCTTTTCTGATGAATACATTTACTTTTCTTATTTCCTCTAATGTTTTAACAAATTTTTCTATTTTCTTATCTGTAGGTCTCTCATAAGGTTTTCCTTCTACATGATTATATGGAATTAAGTTTACCATATGATCAAAATCATGAACGAAATCTGCTAAAGCATTAGCATCTCCATCAGATAAGTTAAAGTTATTTATTAATAAATACTCAAATGTAATTCTTCTCTTAGAATGTTTTTGATATTCTAAAAGCATTGTATGTAAATCTTCTAAAGGATACGCTTTATTTATTGGCATAAATGTATCTCTCTTCTCGTTGATTGCACTGTGTAAAGATACTGCTAATTCAACGTATATTTTTCTTTCTAATAATTTTTCAATAGCTGGAATTATTCCTGAAGTTGAAATTGTTATTTTTCTTTTTGAAATATTTATTCCATTGTCATCAGATAATAATTCTAAAGAGTTTATAACATTTTCTAAATTAAGAAGTGGCTCTCCCATTCCCATAT
>CAMTIW010000060.1 GCA_947072665.1 uncultured Fusobacteriaceae bacterium
GTACAGCTGTTGGTTCGCCAGCAAGACCCATAAAATTTAAAAGTTAGAAGGAAAATTAAAGATGAAGAATTTTTTAATAGTCACAACAATTCAAAATACAGTAGAAGCTTTTTTAATTCCACATATAAAAATGTTAGAAAAAAAAGGTTATGAAGTTTGGATTGCTACAAATATATATAAAGAAATTCCTAAAGAGTTACAAGAAAATAAATGGATTAATATATCTTTTTCTAGAAATCCATTTTCTAAAAATTCTTTAAAAGCTATAAAAGAAATGAGAGAACTTATTAAAGATAATAATTTTGAAACAATTCATTTTCATACTCCGATAGCTGCATTTTTAGGAAGATATGCTGCGATGAAAGAAAATCAAAAAAACATAATTTATACAGCTCATGGATTTCATTTTTTTAAAGGTGCACCAATTTTGAATTGGTTAATATACTATCCAATGGAAAAACTGGCAATAAAATGGACTGATAAGTTAATTACAATAAATGAAGAGGATTTTAAAAGAGCTAAAAAAATAGCTAATAAAAATACAAAAATTTATAAAATTGATGGAGTAGGATTAGATTTAGAAAAGTATAGAAATGGAAATAGTCAAAAAATAAAAGATGAATTAGATATAAAAGAGAATGAATTTGTAATTTCTATGATAGGTGAGTTAAATAAAAATAAAAATCAAATACAATTATTAAAATCTATTTCAATATTAAAAAATAATGGAATTAATAATATTAGAGTTATATTAGTAGGCATTGGAAATCAAGAAAATATGCTAAAAGATGAAGTATTAAAAAGTAAAATTAAAGTTGATTTTTTAGGATTTAGAAGAGATATAAATGATATTGTATCAGTTTCTGATTTGATATGCTCTATGTCCTATCGTGAAGGTCTTCCAAGAAACATAATGGAAGGAATGTCTCAAGGTAAACCATTTATTGTAACAGATATAAGAGGGAATAGAGATATAATAAAAAATGAAATAAATGGATTTATTGTGCCTATTAATAACTATGAAATAACAACCAACAAAATAGAAAAAATAATGAAGGATAAAAAATTAAGATTTAAAATATCAGAACATAATTTCAGTGATGTAAATAAATTTTCAATAGAGAAAATACTAAAAGAAATGGAGAAAATTTATGAATAAAAGACTGGCAATAGTTAATCATAATCTAGGATCAGGTGGTGCAGAAAAATTAATTTATGACATGGCTCTAGAGTTAAAAGAAAGAAAAATAAATGATATCAGAATAAGTTTGTAGATATAAAATAATAAATTATGTAAACTAAACCTTTACATGAAGTGATTTTATGTCTAAACAAAAGTATCTATTTATGGAAAAGTTTAAAAAATTGAGAAAATGAAATTTACTATAAAAAAAATTAAAAATGCTAGAAGGGAATATTAGGATGTTAAATGACCAAAGCCAACCGCTAATTAGTGTAATAATGTCTGTTTATAATGGCGAAATATATTTAAAAGACGCAATTGAAAGTATATTAAATCAAACGTATAAAAATATTGAATTTATAATAATTAATGATGGATCATTAGATCAAAGTTTTGAAATAATAAAAAGATATAAAAAAATAGATAGTAGAATTATTATTGAAAATAATATCGAGAATAAAGGATTGATTTATTCATTGAATAAAGGAATTGATTTATCTCAAGGGAAATATATCGCTAGAATGGATGCAGATGATATATCTGAAAAAAATAGACTTGAGGAACAAGTTGTTTTTTTAGAAAAAAATAAAGATATAGCAATGTGTAGTACCTATATAAAGATATTCAAAGATAATATGAAATATTTAACTAAAAAATTTAAAACGAATACAAATTATGAAAATATAAAAATAAAATTGTTATTTAGAAATTATATAGCTCATCCAACAGTTATGATAAGAAAAGATATAATAAAAAAATATAATTTAATGTACAATGAGAAACATAAAGGAATGGAAGATTATGGATTGTGGATAAAATTAGTTAACATTGAAAAAATTGTAACTCTACCGAAGTATTTATTAAAATATAGATTTTTGAACAGCAGCATAACAACAACTTCTTTAAAGAAAATAGATAATTATAAAAAAACACTTTTTTTAATATTTAAAGAAGAATTTAATAAATCTTTTCCTAATTTTTCGGATAAAGAAATAAGTATACATACAGAAATTTCGATGCAAAATAATTTACAAAATAATTTTGATTTTACTCTTGAAGATAAGTTGAATTATTTAATAAAATTGAAGGAAATTAATTATCAACAAAAAAAATACCAAATTGATTTATTTGATAAAGAAATATTGGCTAAAACTATAGAGGTAATCGTCAGTCAAGGGAATATCAAAGAAGTATTTAAATTATCTTCTAGATATAAATTGAATTATTATTTTATAATAAAGTTTTTTTATTTGAACATGTTAAAAAAAGAACTGAAAAAAATATTAAGATAAAATAAGAAATTGAAGGGATTAAAAGTTATGTTGTATAAAAAAAAAATTATTGAAATGAATATATTTATTTTAACAAGTGTGTTTATTTTGATATTTAATACATATTTTTATAAAGATGAACTAGTGGCCTTGAATTTATCATCGATACTAGTTACATTTATATTTTTTTTTACAGAATTAAAAGAAATAAGAACTAAAAAAATTGGGATTTTAAGATATTTATTCTATTTTATTTTACTTATTAGATATTTGTTAATACCTTTTATAAAGATAATCTTAGGAGATATAAACGAAAATATTATATATAAAGAAAATAAAGAAAGTCTAATGCTAGCAATTGTTCTCTATTATAGTGAAATGTTTACCGTATTTATAACTATAAAAATATTAGAATTGAAAAAATGGAATTATAAAGATATAGAATTTATAAAAAGTAGAAAATGTGTGAAAATGTTTATTTATTTTAGTAGTATATGGTTTGTAATTATAATTATAAAGCACAAAGAAATTATATTAGATAATATTGAGTTTATATTATTTCAAAAAAAATTAGGGGATGGTACTTTAGATTATATAAGTAAAAAAAATAATTATTCAACAATAATATTTGATTATTTTAGGATTTTATTTATTTCAGTTATTACAGAAAAATGTTTTTTTAAATATAAAAAAACATTTAAAATTAAATATAAAATATTAAATTATTTAATATTGGTATTAAATATTTTCTTTATAAATGGTTATAGTCGACAAAGTATATTGGTTTATTTGATTATAAATTTAGCGATTGTTCGATGGATATATGATGATAAAAAAATGTTTAAAATATTGTTAATAGTTTCAATGTTATTGATTTTATTAGTAACATTTATTAAAATGAGTAATGTAAATGAAAATTTTTTTGAGTATGCAAAAAGTTTTACAAATAATTTAACTAAAAATTTAGAAGTTTATTTTGGTGGTATGAAAAACATATTAAAAGCGAATGAAGTTGGGATACTTTTAGAAGGTTATAACAAATTATTTATTTTCAAAAATGATTTGTTTTCCTATTTCCCATTATTAACAAGAATTTCAGATTATAATAAGACTACAATAGTATATTTTAATTATACGATATATAAACATTTCATATATCAGGATCAAATTGTACCAATGATTCTTCAAGGATACATTTATTTTGGAATATATTTATCTAGTTTGTTATCAATATTGTATACGATAATAATTTTGTATTTGGATAAATTAGTTTTGAAGTCAGAAAATATATTAGAGTTTATACTAATAATTTATTTAGGGTTTCCATTAAGCATATTTATGATGACAAATAATACCATAGTATTTGGTGCGTTAGGAATAAGAAGCGGAATAATAATAATATTAATAGCAATAATATTATTAAAAAAAACAAAGGAGTTGAAATAAATTAAAAAAATAATTACATGTACTGGTTATCATGGAACAGGTTCTAGTTTAATAATGGATTATTTAAAAGAATTTGAAAAAATAGATTCATTAGGAGACTTTGAATTTAGATTTATTCAAGACCCAAATGGAATTGCTGATTTAGAAGATAGACTTTTAAAAAATAATTCTAGATTAAATAGCGATAGGGCAATTTATGAATATTTAAAATTAATAAAAATATTAAATTCTAATTATACTAATAAATTTTGGGAAAAAAGTTTTTATAAAAAGATTTTTAATAATAAATTTTTGGAATACTCTGAAGAGTACATCAGTAACTTAACGGATATGGAATGGAGTGGATATTGGCATGATATTGAGTTTAGAAATTTCACATTAAAAAATAGAATAAAAAATTTTATAATAAGATTAATTAGTTATAAATATAAAAGAATTAATAAGATAAAAAATCGAAGGATGTATTATTCATATCCAATTGAAAATTTTTATAAAGAAACAAAACAATACTTAAGTAAGCTGTTTTCAGAAATTTCAAAATTAGATACTTTAGCATTAGATCAACTAGTTCCTTGTTGTAATACAGAAAGATATTTAAATTATTTTGAGGATATAAAAGTTATTATAGTAGATAGGGATCCTAGAGATTTATACATACTAAATAAAGAAATTTGGAAAGAAGACATAACACCTTGTAAAAATGTAGATGATTTTATAAAGCACTTTAAACTAGTTCGAAAACATCAGAAATATGAAAAAGAAAATTCAGAAAAAATATTACGAATAAGATTTGAAGACACGATATATTTCTATGAAGATACAATGAAAAAAATAAATTTATTTTTACAAATAGAAGAATTTAAACACTCTTATCCTAAAAGATATTTTAATCCACAGAAATCAATATATAATACTCAGTTATTTAGAAAATATTTAAAATATCAAAATGATATAGAAAAAATAGAACAAAAACTAGGCGAATATTGTTATGAATTTCCATATAAATTAAAAAGAGAAGCTATAGAAAAGGAGTATTAAGTGAAGAATATAATTGTTTTTCATCAAAATATGGTTTTTGGTGGAGTTGAAAAAGTGACTCTTAATTTAATTAAAAATTTAAATAGGAATAAGTTTAAAGTTAAATTAATTTTAGTAAATTTAGAAGGACAACTATTAAAAGAAATTCCGGAAAATATTGAAGTAATTTCTTTATTAGGTGTAAAAAAAAAGGATAACAAAAATAAGATATCTAAATTTTTTGAAAAAATAATTGAAATAAGACTAATAAAAAATAAATTAAAAAAAATAATAAAAGATGAAGATATTCTCTTAAATATGAATTTAAGAAACATGAGATTAAATATTTGTTTGAAAAAATATAAAAATAAAAAAATAGGATGGTTTCACAGTACTATAACTTCTGATATTCAAACAGTTTTAGTAAAAATTAACTATAAATTATTTAAACAATATAGATTTATTTATAATGTATCAAAAGAGGGGAAAAAGGATTTTGATAGACAATTTCCAGATTTAGAGAGTAGAAGTAAAGTTTTGTATAATTCTTTTGATTTAGATAAAATTAAAGAAAAATCTTTAGAACCATTAGACAAAAGTAATTATATTCTAGCAGTAGGAAGATTGGTAAATGAACATAAAGGATTTGATATATTAATAGATGCAGTAAAGAAATTAAAAATGGAGAACATTCAAGTAAAATTAATAATAATTGGTGATGGACCCGATAGAGAAAAAATTGAAAATCAAATCAAAAATAATTCTTTAGAAAAAGAGGTTTTTATAAATGGATTTGATGAGAATCCTTATAAATGGATGAATAAAAGCAAAATATTTATTTTATCATCTAATTACGAAGGATTACCGACGGTACTAATAGAAGCGTTGGCTTGTGGGATTCCTATAGTGTCAACCAATTGCAAGTGTGGTCCAAGTGAGATTTTAAATAATGGTGAATATGGAATATTAGTTCCTGTTGGAAATTCAGAAGCTTTAAAAGAAGGAATAAAAAAAGTTTTATTAGATAAAAAATTACAAAAAAATTTAAAAGAAAAATCACAAAAAAGAGCTTTAGAATTTTCTAATGAAAGAGTAATAAAGCAGTTAGAAAATCAAATGTTGGAGTTGTAGAAAGTGCGAACAAAAAAGAGTATAATAAATCTAACGAGTAATGTTATATCTCTTATAATAATAGGTTTTGGAAAATTTTTTTTAACAAAACTTTTTATTCAGAGATTAGGAAGTGATATAAATGGTCTTTATCAATTATTTGGTCAAATTGTAGCATACTTAAACTTAGCAGAAGGTGGAGTAGGGACAGCATTAACATTTGCATTATATAAACCTTTAGCTGAGAATAATATTTTGAAGATTAATAGTATTTTATCTACTGTAAGGAGAGTATATTTATATATAGGGGGTATAATTTTAACTATATCAATATTATTGTCTTCTTTTTTAAATAATTTTATAAATATAAATTTAGGGAAAAAAGAATTAGCAGTGCTGTTTATACTTTATACTTTCAAAATTTCAATTGATTATTTTACAAATATATCTAGATTTTTATTACAAGCAGATCAAAAAGAATATAAATTAAATTTTATAATTACAATTTTTAAATTTTTAGATATGATTTTACAGTTTTATTTATTAATTTTAGGGTGCTCATTGTATTTAATTCTGATTAAAGAGATTTTAATAATATTTTTTACGAATGAAATTATAAAAATAAAGGTAAAAAAAGAATATGAATGGTTAGATTTAAAAACAAAGATTAAAGATTACTCGTGTTTGAAAAATACTAAGTATTTAGTTATTCATAGTTTGTGTTCTGCAATTGTATATAATACGGACTATATATTACTTGGAAAATTTCAAAATCTTAAAGATATAACATTATACTCGAGCTATTTAATGATTATAAATTTTGTACTATCAATTCCTTTGAGAGCAATCAATTCTTTAGGAGCAAGTTTAGGAAGTTTAATAACTGAAAATGATTTGAAAAAGCTAAATCAAGTGTTTTTAGAGTTATTTACAGTAACATTTTATATAGCTTCTATTTGTGGAGTGATTATATATTATACGATATCAGATTTTATAATTTTATGGTTAGGAAAAGGTTTTTTAATAAATAAAATATCAGTGTTGATGTTAGTTTTAATATTTATTCATAGCTTAACAAGGCAACCTACTAGTATCATAGTGAATAGTTCAGGTTTATTCAAAGAAACAAGAGCGTCGGTATTAATAGAGATGATATTAAATCTTACAATTTCTTTAATACTTGTAAAAAAATATGGAATTGAGGGAGTAATTTTCGGAACTTTGTTAGCACATCTTTTTTCAAATTTTTGGTATTATCCATTAGTTTGTTATAAGAAGGTTTTAAAAGAAAGATTTAAAAATTATATTAGAATTTATTTTGAGAATTCAATAGAGTTAATCTGTTTGTTTTTAATAAACGAATTTATACTGATTAGGTATTTGGAGTTTAATTTAACAATAAAAACTTTTATTTTGAAGGTAATAATACTAGGGTTAGTTAATTTAATAATTCAAACTTTATTTTATTATTTGAGATGGAGTAGTATGAGAAAGTTTATAAGTAGAATATATAAACTAATTTTAAAAGTCGAGAATTAAAGCTCGACTTTTAAATAGCAATCTAAAAAATGTTCAAATAAAATCAAAAGGAGAACGAATATGAACGAAAGCAGAATTTTGTTTTTAATAAATGAATTTCCAAGCATAACTCAAAGAAAATTAGCAGAAAAATTGAATTTGTCGTTAGGGAAAATAAATGGTAAGGTAAAAGAATTAGAAAGTAATGGGATTATAATTAAAAACAATGGATATTATTTAACTCAAAATGGGAAAGAGAAACTACATGAGTTACAAAGTACAAAAATTATAGATGCTGTTATATTGGCAGCAGGTAAATCAAAAGATTTTAATTATCCAAACGGATTTGTAGAAATATATTCAGAAGCCCTAATTGAAAGAAGTTTACGAATTCTTTTAGAATTGAAAATAGAAAAAATTTATATTGTAATTGGATATAAAAAAGAGTATTATAAAAAATTAGCTCAAAAATATAAGGAAATAAGTTTAATAGAAAATGAAGATTATGAAAGTTATTCTAGCTATTATTCTTTTAGTAAACTAAAAACTTATATAAAAAATGATTTTTTACTTTTAGATAGTGATATAATTTATGAAAAAAAAGCAATAAAAAAAATATTAGATTCTTCTGAAAAAAATGTAATTTTAGCTAGCTCAGAAAGTGGATCAAAAGATGAAGCATATATATGTATTCAAAATGAAAATTTGGTAAAAATGTCAAAAGATAAAAGCGAATTAAAAAGAATTGATGGAGAAATGTTGGGAATAAGCAAGCTTTCGTATGAATATTTTCAAAATATAATGAAATTAGAAGTAAACAATCCATATTATTCATATGAATATGCAATAGCTGATATTGCGAAAAAACTTCCGTTAAAAGTTTTGAAAATAAATGAATTGGTTTGGGGAGAAATTGATAATAAAAATCAGTATCAGAGAGTTTTAAAGGAAATTTATCCTAGAATAAAGAAAAATGAAGAATTGGAAAAGATACAAGAAATTAAAAAATTATTAATTTCAATATTAGATATAAAATTAGTAGATATTGATGAAGTAGAAGTTTTAGGAGGAATGACTAATAAGAATTATTTAATAACTATAAACAGAAAAAAATATGTGTTAAGAATTCCAGGGGTTGGAACAGAAAATATAATAAATAGGTATTCTGAAAAAATAAATGCAAAATATTCTTCTCTAATAGGGATAGACAAGGAGCTAATATATTTTAATGCTGAAACAGGAATAAAAATATCTGAATATATTGAAAAAGCAGAGACATTAAATCCTGAAACGAGCAAAAAAATAGAAAATATGCGATTAACATCTGGGCTATTAAAAAAATTACATATTAGTAATATTCATTTTGAAAATAAATTTGATGTTTTTAATGAAATTAATAAATATGAAAATCTGCTAAAAAATAAGGAAGTTTTACATAATAAATATTCGAACTATGAAGAAGTCAAAATAAAAATATTTAAATTAAAACAAAAACTTTTAGAAAATGGATATAAGATAGTTGCATGTCACAATGATACTGTACCAGAAAATTTTATAAAAAATACTAAAGAAGAAATATTCTTAATCGATTGGGAATATTCTGGAATGAATGATCCTATGTGGGATTTAGCAGCACATTCTTTAGAATCTAATTTTTCAAAATATGAAGAAGATTTATTTTTAAAATTTTATTTTGATGATAAAATAAATAAAGAGGATGTTTTTAGGATAAAAATTTATAAAATTTTACAAGATTTTTTATGGAGTATTTGGACAATATTAAAAGAAGAAAATGGAGATGAATTTGGATTGTATGGAATAGAAAGATATAATAGAAGTAAAAAAATATTAAAGGAGATTGTCTGAATATGAAATTTGAAACGATATCTGATATAAAAAAGGGAATAGTATATGGTGGATTTTCAGGTTTAACATGGGGTGCTGATACGGTTTTTTTAGGCTTACTTTTATCAATGTCTCCTTTTATAGATACTGAGTTCTTTTTATTAATAGGGTTTATAATTGGAGCTTTTTTTCATGATATGTCATCTTCAATATTTATGATTGCTTATATGAAAAAGAAAAATACTTTAAAAAAAGCTATAAAAACAATATTTACAAAACCAGGAATAATAATTGTATTAGCTTCAATAATGGGTGGTCCTATTGGAATGACGGGTTATTTAATGGGGATAAAATATTCTGGACCGGCATACACGGCAACTTTTTCTGCAATTTATCCAGCTATCGGTGCTTTTTTTGCACACTTTTTATTAAAAGAAAAGCTTTCTAAAAGAGCTTGGATTGGAATTATGGTAGGAGTAATGGGTGTTGTAGGATTAGGTTATACTCCCGTAAATATTGTAGATTATCCTGATTTTAAGATTGGAATTTTTTATATTTTAATATGTATAATAGGATGGTCTTTAGAAACTGTTATAATAGCTTATGGAATGAAATATGGAAATATAGAGCCAGAAGTAGCAATGTTTATAAGACAAACAATATCATTTTTAGTTTATGGAATATTAATTGTGCCGTTAATATCTGGACAACAATTAGTAATTGAAATATTTAAATCAAAAATGATATTTTTAATAGCGATTGTTGCTATATCTGGAACAATATCATACCTTCTATGGTATAGATCAATTGAAATGATAGGGGCTGCTAGAGCTACGGCATTAAATATAACTTATATGGTTTGGGCAATAATTTTACAAGTTATAGTTTTTGGAACAAGTATATCATTTAATTTTATTTTATTTAGTACACTAATAATACTTGGTGTTATATTAGTAATAGGGAATCCAAAAGAAATGTTAAAAATAAAAAAGAATAATTTTAAAGAAGTAGGAGAGTGTTAAATAAGATGAAAGCAATTTTATTAGCAGCAGGAATGGGAACAAGATTAAGACCACTAACAGAAAATACACCTAAATCTCTAATAAAAATTAATGATGAGCCATTATTAGAAAGACAAGTAAAATTTTTAAAAGAAATAGGAGTAAATGAGATACATGTTATAACTGGTTATTTAGCAGGAAAATTTGAGTATTTAAAAGAAAGATATAATATTAATTTAATTTATAATGAACACTATAATAAATATAATAATATTTATAGCATGTTTCTAGCTAAAGATTTTTTAGGAGATTCATATGTAATTGATGCAGATGTTTATTTAACTAGAAATTTTCTGAAAAAAGATATAAAAAAATCTTCTTATTTCTCTGGAGTAAAAGATACTTTTGAAAAAGAGTGGAAAATTAATTATGATGATCAACAAAAAATTCATAACATAGAAGTTGTCTCAGGAAAGAATTATATTTTATCAGGAGTTTCTTATTGGAATAATAGGGATGCTGATATAATAAAAAATATATTAAACTCATTGGCAGATAAATTTGAGAGTGAGGAATTAAAAAAATTATATTGGGATGATATAGTAAAAGAAAATTTAGATAAATTAGATGTATATATAGAAAAAATATCAACAAATGATTGGTATGAAATTGATAATTTAAAAGAATTAGAACAATTAGTTATATTATTAAATAGATAGTACTTCATTTTGGATTGAGTATGTTAAATATAAAATGTAGGGTACTGTAAAATAATATTAAATAAAATATTTATGTATCTAAAGTTAAAAGGAGCTGAAAATGAAAGCAATTATTTTAGCAGGAGGGTCTGGGACAA
>CAMTIW010000061.1 GCA_947072665.1 uncultured Fusobacteriaceae bacterium
TTTTTTTTCTTCTTCACTAATAATTTTTTTTGCCATAAAAAAACCTCCAAATTAGCATATTTTATTTTACACTAATTTGAAGGTTTACACAATCTTTAGGACAGACCCGTTTTAGTCTATTTATTATACTTTATTTTTAGTAAATTAATCTTGTAACAAAGTTATTTTTTCATCTAACAATCTATTAGGTTTAAAAATTATTTTTCTTTTTTCTCTAAAATGTACAATTTCTCCTGTTTCCACATCTTCAAATTTTTTTTCTCTCCTTGTAATTACTCTAAATATTCCAAATTTTTCTATTATGATTTCTTCATTATTAATTATAGCTTCTTCTAATATATCAATAATATTTTCAAATACTTGTTTTTGTTCTTCTTTAGATATAAAATTTATTTTTTTATCTAATATTTTTAAAATATCTTTTGTATTCATAATCTCTCCTACTATATTTATTCTTTTAATTTCTTTAAATATATTTTTCCTTCATTTGTTAATCCCATATCTTTTTTTATAATTTTTAATACTTCTTTTTTTTCATATCTTATTCCACAAATAAATTCTTTTTCTAAAAAAAAATCAATCATTCTCATAAATTCATCTTCCTTTATTTCTAGCCCTTCTAAAGAATTTTCTTTAATTTTATTTAATAATTCTATTTCTTTTCTTTTCATTTTTTTTCCTTAAATATATCTTTCCTATAATATTTAAAATAGCATTTCTTTTCCACATACTAAACAAAGTACAACTGTATAAATATTACCATTTTCAATTTTATATCCTATCACTTCTAAGCCTTCAGTATAATAATGATTACATTTCATTTTTTATTTTCTCCTATAACTTAAATATTTTATAAAATTTACTTCTCAAGTTCATTTATTATTATAAATAATGATAATAATAACAATATAATTTTTATTTTATATACATATCTATTTCTCATTAACCTTAATCTCCTCTATATACTGTAGTTTTATTTTTATAATTCGATGCTTAAATTTTTTTTAAATATTTTCATATAATATTTTATCAAATTCATGTTCAAATAATTCAAATATTACAATTATATCAGGATCAAAGCTTTTTCCACTTTCTGATTTCAATATCTCTAGTGCTTCTTTATGAGTAAATTTTTCCTTGTAAACTCTTGCGCTAGTCAATGCGTCATAACAATCAGCAACACTTACAATTCTTGCTTCCATGGGAATTTTTGTCCCAATTAAACCAAAAGGATAACCACTTCCATCCCATTTTTCATGATGGAGTAATATTATATTTCTTACTATATTACTCTCATCTATCTCATTTAATTCTTTCATTCCTAACTTTGGATGTTCTTTTATAATTTCAAATTCTTCTAAACTTAGCTTAGATTGTTTTTTTAGTAATTCTTTATCTATTCTTTTTTTTCCAATATCATGTAATAATGCGCCTTTTTTTATTTCTTCTATTTTATCTTCTTCTATACACATTAAATCTAATAATACTTCTGTATATTTACTTGTTCTTTTTACGTGTTCTACTAAATATTTCTCTAATTTATACTTTATTAATATATTTATTATTTCTTCTTTCTTTTGATTTTTATTGTTATTTTTTTTCTTTAAAAAAAATTCTTTTAAGCTTCTTATTATTCTATTTTCTATGATATTACCACCCTAGTCTTAAATAAAATTTTATTATTCTTTATTAATTTATATTTACCTCTAATGAAACATTTCCTAATGGCTGTCCACTTCCTATATATCCTTCTATCTTAGCTATATCTTCTTGTGGGATTGGATTTGAAGAATTATTAATTGGACTTGTTGTTTCTAATACTCCTTTATTATTCTTCATATTTATTTGATTTGCTGGAAAATATACAGTTTCACCTTTTTTAATAGAACCATTTTGACTTATAGAATAACCTTCTATCCCTGAGTTTCTTATAATATTTTCCAATGTTGCTTTTGATAAATATGAAGTAATTTGTCGATAACTTGTACCTCCATTTCCTATTGTATCATTTGATACATTTCCCATATATCCATCTGCATGACTTAGTTTATATGTTAAGCTTCCCTCTTCATATGGATCTAATTCAGCTATTTTCCCATCTATAACCCGTTTTGTATATACTTTAGGAACTGTTTCTATAAAACCAGATTTATTTTTTTCTTGGCTCATTATAAAATCTGGTAGATTTAGTCTATCTTCTTTGGTTGCACCTTCATCTTTTGAAGCATACACTACATACTTTATAATCTCTTTAGGCAATGTGAATTTTACATCTATTTTTAATTTTTCACCTATTTGGTTTTTTATATTTTCTTCTTCTCCATATACCTGTATACATAATAAACTCAATATCATAAATAATATTTTTTTCATTTTCCCCTTCCTTTTATCTAAATCAAGGTTTTAGTTTATCTATTTTTTTATTAGTTTTAACTGGTTCCTTCTTTTTTTTCTCTTTTGTTATTGTTGTTTTTTCTTTTATTACTTGATTTTTATCTTTTGTTATTAATATTTTAATATTTTCATTGGTTTTTTCTTCAATTTTAAACTCTAAATTCTGTTTTGATAAAATAAATGCTGAATTTAACATGAATATTAAAAGTATTTTTTTCATTAGTTTTCTCCATTTATTATATATATTTTAGTTCCTAATTTATTTTGCGTTACAATTTCATTATTATTGTAGTCAATAATTTCCTCTGGATTAACATCTAATACTACTGAACCCTTTTCATTTATTTGGATATATTTATAATCTCCTTGTTTATTATCTCCAACTACTAAATTATCATATTTAAATTCTAAATTAGTGTATTCTAACGGTAAGATTATTTCCCCTTCTTTATTTACAACTCCTTCTTTTGAATTCTCGTCCCCTACTATAAATAGGTCTTCTGTTCTTGATAATATATAGCTATACTTTGCTTCAACTACATATTTATTTTTTAAGTTTATTACTCCAAATTTTTGTGTTACTTCATCTTTAGCTATGATTAGTCCATTTCTCACTTCTCCTAGCTCTGTATATCTTATTGGAATTATCTCTTTTCCTTTTGAATTTATATATCCAAACTTATCTTCTAAAGATACGGATATCAATTCTTCTATTTTTCCTCCAATATTATCATAACCTTGATTACTTATCTTCTTTCCTGTCATCTCTATCAAATATACTTTATTATTTTCTTTTATACTATAAAGGTCATTTCCTAATAAGTTTATTCTTTCTGGTTGTAGACCAATTAAATATTTCCCCTCTTTATTTACAACACCAAATTCTTTATCTATAACAACCATTGTTGATTCTCCTTCAAATGGTTCAGTATATGTAAAGATATCATCAAATACTTCAACTCCTGATTTATTTAAAAAACCTGCTTTTTTACCTTGAGTTATTATCATCGCCATGCCATTTGAATATTCTTGGATATAGTCATATTGTGGCGCAACTATCTCTTTTCCTGATTTATCTATTACTCCATATTTTTTATCAGAGATTACTATTGCCATATCTTCTTTAAAAGGTGTAATTGAATCATAAATTGGTGAAACAATTATTTTTTCACTAGAATCTATTATTCCAAATTTTTCTTTATTTTTATCTTTTATTAAATAATTTTCTTGAATTGGATATATATATCTATATTCATTTTTTAATAAATTTTTTCCAGTTAGAGATGTAATTCCCATTTTTTTTTCTTTTAGATATACAATTTTATCTCCAACAACCCCTACATTTATATAAGCATTTGGAAGAATAGTTTTATTCTTTTTATCTATTGCTCCTTGTTTTGAATCTTTTACTGTTTTTCTAACTCCTGATTTTAAAATCCCTACATAACTATAATCTTTTATCGGATAAAACTCTGTTGATACTTCTTTTTTGCAAGAAGCTAACAATATAGGGAATAATAAGGTTAATAATACAATCTTTTTCATTTTTCTCCTCTTTACTTATGAATCAACAACTATAATTAGCTCTGTACTTCCTCTGTACTCTCCATCTGGCATATTCTTTACATCTTCTTTATTTACTTTTCCTATTACTTGAATAGTTTTTATCTTGCCTTTTGATGAGCTATTATCTAATTGTGCTTCTAATTTTCCAGTTAATATATTTTCACCATTTTTTAACTTAATCACACCATTATTTATAAATTCAACCTTTATATTTAAATCTTTTGAATCTATTAGTATTTCACTTTTACTTATTAATTCTTTTTCTTCTTTTCCCTCTGTTTCATTAAGATTTTTTTCAGAATTACTAAAATCTAAATTTAAGCTATTACTCAATATTTTTAGCGCATATTGAGCAGGTTTTATATTAACACTATATACTTGTACACTTTCATCCAAACTAACAACTTCTAAAATCATTGGATATTCTTTTGTTGAATCTGTTGTTCCTTTTACCTGTAAAAAAACTTCATTATTTCTAAAACCTACTCCTAAATTCAAAATAGAAGAGCCATTCTCTAATATTAACCCTTTTTTAGACTCATCTAATTTAACAAATCCAGACCCTGTTTTTAAAGGGATTGTTTCTAAAATTTCACCTTTTCCATTTTTCACAACAACCTCTTTACTTGAAATAGGATCTATTTTTAAATAGTTTCCATTTTTAATCTCTAAATTTCCTTTTGTATTAGAAATTTTATTTGGTGAAAATTCAACAATATCAAATGGTTTATAGTTTTCTGTGAAAGAAAACAATAGATTTCCACTTTGAGTATCAATATATTTAGCCTCTTGTTCTTGCCATTTATATAATTTTTTTAGTTCTTTCGTTTTTGAATTATATTTTACTAAATAAAATTCTTTAGGAAGAATATTATATTTAAATGTCACATTTTTACCTATATAGTCTGTTTTTTCAATTTCATAAGCATTTGAATAATCTTTAAGTTTTCTTGTTTGTTCGTTAAAAATCTCTTTATTCTCTACTAAATAAAATCCGTCTTCTGCTGTTAAATCCTCTATAATAAAAGAAATTAATTTTTTATTTTTGTTCACATAACCATCTATATCAAAAGAAGATACTTTTTTTATATTAAGTTTTAACTCTGCTTTCTCCCTATTTTTCATTGTTTCCACTGTTGAAACACTCTTCTTTGGGTTATCTAAAATCAACGTGTTAGGAATATCTTCGGAAAAGGCTAAAGCGCATAAGAATACATTTAAAATTGTTAGCTTTTTTAAATTTAACACTTATTTTCCTCCTCTGTTAATATTTTCATAAAGAGAAAATACCACAGGAACATATCCTGTATATTCTCCTTCTACTATTTTAGGATCTTTATTTTTTCCTATTCCTCTTCTATTTACAAGAGCATAAAATTTTACAATCTCTCTTTTTGTTGAAACTAGCATACTATTTTCATCTGTTTCCATTCTATATTTATCTACCTTTATTCCATTTTTTCTATTTGACATATATCCTGTTTCTGGAAATCTAAAAACTATTTTTTTCCCTATATCTTCCTTTTCATTATCTGTATATACTTCAAAACTTCCTTCTCCAACTATATAATCTCTTTCTAACGATCTCGTATTTAAATCTTTAAAACGAATTGGTTCATGGATTTTTATTTGAACTTCACTAAAGGCTAAAGAAGATATTAACCAGACCCCCATTAACCATAATATTTTTTTCATAGACACAGCTCCCTTTATTCCTCAACTTCAATTGTTATATATATTTTTTTGTAATAATCACCATCTTTTGTTATATTAGCTCCTTTTATATTTACATAGTTTTCTTTTACTATTCTTTGATTAATATACTTTGGTGAATATATATACGTATCTATCTTTCCATCATTATCTATATCTATTTCTGTTTCACTAAATTTTACTCTATAGTAATCTTTTTTTTCTGGCTCTTTATTTAGCTCTATTTCAAAAGGAATATTTAGCTCCTCATTATCGATTACAATAGCATTTATATCTATATCGCTTAATATTTCTAACGGTACAAATACATTTAACTTTGATTCTAATAGCGCTGTATAGTTCTTTTCTAACTTCCAACCTGCTGCTAATTCTTCATCTGACGTTTTATTTGGTAGCTCTGGTAGCTCTATATCTCCACTCTCTGTTGGAACTATTGGTTTTATTGTTCCTTCTATAATTGGTTTAGAATATATTGAGGTAGCGCATAAAATACCACATAATAGTACCACAAATTTTTTAAGCATCTTTATCTCTCACCTCTCCCATTATATTTTGTCTTTTAAAAACTTATTTAAAGAAAACTTTTTATTCGTTACATTTAAAACAACTTTTGGAGATGAATTATCTATATATACTAATTCTAAACTCTCTTTCAATTCTGGTAAATTAAATTTATCTCCTACATATTTTATCTCTAAAAAATATTTATCTGGGAATATTCCACTTACTACAAAATGTCCTGTTTCATCTGGCATCGTAAGTTCTATTTCTTTTCCTCTTATATCTTTTATTTTTATTAATATATCACTATATAGAAGTTGAACATCATCTGATGATAACTTTAGTGCCTTATCTAATTCTACACTTCCGTTTAATGTCAACATTGGTTTTACTGGAATATATGCTTCAATCGTTGAAGTTGCTATTCCTTTTATTTTTATAACATTGTTTCCTAAACTATATGATGGTTTTCTTATTGTTGGTTGTAAATTCATCAATATATCATTTGGTACTCCAAAAAATACAGCTTCTCCTATTTCGTTTGTTATTAATCCTTGATTTCCAATTCTAACCTCTACATTATCAACTCTTGTTTCTCCTTCATCATAAATATTGTTGTCATTTCCATCTATAAATGAAATTACCTTTACTCTAGATGAATCTATAGTTTCTATTGGTGCCATTATATTTTTTAAATCTACTACTCTATCTATTCCTGCTTTTATATTTCTACTTCCTTTCTCTCCTGCTCTTCCTGTTATTTTTAAGAAGTTATCATAATCTATCGTAAAGCTGAAGGTTGCTCTTTCTTTTAGTTGCTCTGAATAACTTACTGAGAACGAATAATCAACCATTCCATAAAAATTATTACTATAAAATTCAAGTTCTGATTCATAATTCGAAATATTTTTCTTCCATGTATTTTTCCAATTTACATTAAATCTTGAAAAACCTGTATAAAAGAAATCTAATCTATATTCTTCATCTTTTTTATCACTAATTTTTATTTCTGAACTTAATAATAAATTTGTTGTCAATCCTTTATCATAATAGATTTTATACTTATTTTCATTCTCTTTTTTTCCTCTTCTAAAATCTTTTGTCTCATATTCATAACCAAAAGTAAAATTATCAAATCCTCCATATTCTATTTCATATTTATTTTTAGATTTTTCTTTATAGAATTTTCCGTATTTTTCTAATTCTGTTTTTAACATCCAGTTATTTATATTTATTTCTGCTAATACATCATACTTATATCTATCACTATATCTTTGATTGCTACTATCACTTCCACTTGTAAATGTTCTATCATTTCCTATTCTTAAAGTAATTGGATATAAGTTATTATATACTTGATTAGTATATGTTAACTCCATTCTACCTTCGTCTAGGAACTTATACTCATCATTCACTTTTTCAGGACTTCTTTTATTTTCTAATCCTATTGTTAACTCATTTGTAATTCCATAGTAAGTTTTCGCTCTCCAATTATATTTTTTACTTTCATAATCTTCTCTAAATGAGATATCGTATTCTATTTCTCCTTTATTTTGTTGATTATAGTTTTGCGCTGTGTTTATATATCTTGTTTCTACATCTCCATTTGGTGCATATATTTTCAATTGGTAGCTTCTATCTGATCTTATCAAACTATTATCAAATGTTACTTTTCCATTTTCTGCTTCTTTTACTTCAATAGGATAGCCCATATATACTAACTCTACTTTACTTCCTATTGGAACACTTTCGCTAATTATGAATTTTCTTCCTAATTCATAATACCCTTTATCTTTTCGCAACGAAAATCCAAATTCTCGTGAATCATTTCCTGCTTGATAACCTCCAATTTTTAAATTGTGGTCTTTGATTATATCTTCATATTCAATCTCTATATCTGAAACTTGTTTTTTCTTAAAATCATAACCTGTTGTTAAATTACCATAAAGAAATGCTCCTTGGTACTCTAAAGAACCTTCCCAATCATTTTTGTATCCTTTTTTACCTGCTTGTTTATCAAAACTCTGGTAAAGTTGAACTCTTGCATTTCCTAACTCAAATAACTTTCTTTTATTCATATATACTATTTCATTTTTTTCTAATTCTTTTTTTATATCTTCTTGTCTTAATTTAAACAAAATAGACGCTTCTTCAGGAGTATTAAAAGCTAGATTCATTCTTATTGTTGAATCACTTTTTTCATCTGATAAATAGCTTAAAAATATCTCTTTAAAAATATCTGCTCTTAAAAAATATTCATCCTTTTCTTTAAAAATATAGTTCTTTTCATTAGCTATTTTTTTTGTTAACTCCTTATCATTTGGAAGAGATATTGTACTGTTTTTCTTATTTAATACAACAGTTAACCCTTCATTTAAAGACGCTATCGTTTCCTCTGATGTTTGTTTCAAATTAAAAAAATCTAATAACTCTAAAAACCTAAACATAGGAAAGTATAGTGTCTTTCCTTTAATTAGAACTTTAAATTTATTATCTATTAAAATTCCATTTATATTTAACTTGTATAACTGCTCATTTTCAAGAGTTCCACTTAAATCTGCCACAAGAATATTGTAATCTTCTTGAGAAATCATTGCTTTCTCTCGCAAATTATTCAATTCTTCAATACTTACATCTTCCTCCCCATATCCTTGAGCAAAACAAGTTATTAAAAAAAATGATAAAAGTATTTTACGTATATTTTTCTTCATTTTAACTCCCTATTTTTTCTTTTTTTAGAAATTCTCCTACTCCCTTTTCATAAATATATATATAATCTAATTTCGAATGATTTTTGTTAGTTTCAAAAATTTTCAAATTAGATAAATTTATCTCTTCACCTTTTTTTAATTTAGTCTCACAAATTAGTATTCCATTTTTTTCATTAGAATCTGCTAATACTATTTCTAAATTAATTCTCCTTAAACTTTCATTTTTCAGCGCCCCACTTAATTTAATGTTTGCCCCTTTTAAAATTTGAATGTTTTTTAAAGAGATAGAACTATCTAATTTGCCAACATAACCATAAAGTTTAATTTTTAAATTTGTAAAAACATTTACTTTATTTTTAGTTTTTTTTTCTTTTGGAACTTCTAACTCTTTTATATTTAAAACAGTTGAATACTCTCCTAAGGCAGTCCCTTTAGGTGCTCTAGTATACATTTTTATCTCACCCTTAGCCCCAGGTTTTAAACTTAATGTCTTTGGATAAACCTCTGTCCAAGAAGTCATATCAAAAACTCCTTCTTTCTCTTTTAAGATATTAATTTGATATTTTACAAGTTTATTTGTTGTATTTGTCAAAGTAAAGTCTTTAATCCCTCCCATATTATCTATTCTCTGATCAAATGAAAGAGGATAAATATTTATATATGAAAAAGAAAATGAGCTTAATAGAAAGAAAAAAAGAAATACATAACTTTTAAATTTCATAAAAATCTCCTTAGAAAGAAAGAGGATAAAATGAATTATCCTCTTTTCTATATTTCATCTAAATTGTACTATATGATGATTAGTTAATTTTAATAGATAATATTTTATCAATCATTTCTTTTCCACCTGCGAAACCAGCTAATACTTTATTGTTTCCTTCAGCTGTCGCCTCCGTATCAAGCCGCTCAGATGTTATCACAATTTCACCGTTTGTCGTTCCATTAAATCTCAATATAGAACCACCTGTAAACACCTTATCTCCAATGTTTATCAAATCACCTACTACTTTTATTGTAGGATCCGCAATAGAAGTGACTATTTCTTCTAATTGAGCGTATAGCAACATTTGAGTTGAATAATATGTTCCATTATTCACATAGTTACCTCTTTTTGGTGAATCTTTATGATCTAATCTAAATGAAACTACATCTGCTGCCCCTAAATTTTCAACAGTCTTTCCTCCAACTTCTCCCACTACTCTTTTTACATAAACTTTTGGATTTAAGCCATCAAAACCTGTACCCTTCTCCCCGTTATATCCTAATATAAGTGGTTTTAATGCTAATGTGTCTAATTTAGTTGCTCCATTGTCATCTGAAGCATATACAACATATTTAACTACTGGAACTGATGATGTTACTCTTCCTGTTATTGCTATTGCTCCTGTAGTTCCTGTTTCAAATATGTTAGTTCCTGCTGCTGGTGCAGTCTCTAAGTTTACTGGTGCTGCCATTGATACTGCTGATAATGCTAGTAATCCTAATAATAATTTTTTCATAATTTTAATCCTCCTAATATATTTTTTTTATCTTCAAACCTTTTAGGTTGTGAATTCATTAGTAAACAGTCTTTATCTCTAACTGTGTTGATGCTTCTTTTATTTCTAATTTTTTTCCATTTTTATATGTTTTTTCTATTGTTTTCCCAGTTTTTATTTTCAATAGATCTCTATATCTTGTTTTATTATCTGTCACTAATATATCTAATGCTATTTCTCGTTTCATATCATTTGTTATTTTTACTTTTAAACCATCACTATCTTTTAACTTCTCTATTTTTACATCTTTGTATATATTTCCTAAATTACCTACATAGCCATTTAAAACCATTGAAAAATGTAATGGTGCTTTTATTCCTATTGTCGCTAATTTTGAATCATTTTTTTTATTTTCTAATGTTGGGATTGTTATTGGAGTTGGTGATAATACAAAGCTATATTCACCAGGTTTTGTATTTGGTGGTGACTTAATTAACACCTTAACTTTCCCTATACTTTTAGGTGGAATTGTTAATACTTTCGGATATACCTCTACCCATTTCTCCATTTCTGCTTTCATCTTCTTATTTTCAGTATCTGGTGTTACTTGAACCTTATATCGCTTTCTAGAAAAAGAATCATTTCCTATTTCATACTCCTGATATCCTCCAGCTCCATCTATTCGCTGATTAAAATATATCGGTCCCATTGTCATTGCATAGGTATTTACTATAGCTAAAATATAAAATAAACCTAAACTCATTTTTTTTAAATATTTTTTTAACATGCCATTCTCCTAAATTTATTTTTTTA